>NZ_LT840184.1:5608729-5639002 GCF_900177425.1 Paenibacillus uliginis N3/975
ATTGCCGAAAGTTCCATCGACTACCGTCATCTCACACCAGGGGCGATAGAGTCCCTTGCCGTACAGGATGACAGTATTACGGGAAACAAGATTGCGGACGGAACGATTACCAGTCAGCATCTTGCCGATGAAGCCGTCACAGAGGATCATCTTGCACCGGCCTCCGTATTCCCAAAGCATATGTCCTTCACACCGATCCGGAGTACCGATGCTCAGCCTGCAGTCCAGCAGTACGGTTTGACCGCGTTCGCAATTCCGGCAGGAGAAAACACGACCGAAGTGATCGTCAACTTTGAAGAGCCGTTTGCATCTGTTAATTACGTCATCGTTGCCATGAGCAATCATCCTGGCTTCCAAGTATCACTTAAACTTCAAAGAAGCGACGTCACCGTCCTGGAAGTCACACGCCAACCAAACTGCAATTCAAGCTACGGATTTTTATCCTGGATTGCTATCGGTCCATCCCAATAATCCATTCTTAAGCGGTACTCTATCCAGAGTACCGCTTGTTAAATTTAAAGTGCTCTCAGCCTAGTATTTCCCATGTACCCATTTAATCGCTCTACATGTTCGATATCAATAAAATAAGGATACTGTTCGGGTGAGACGGTCAGCAGGCTTGAATAAACTTCATCAAGTTTTTGCTCTATATGAGGTAACAGGAACAGCATTAGCATATCTTGAAATTGCAGCTCTCTGGATTCTTGAGGGTTCTTCACTTCTGCAAAGCAAGACCCCTCCCACCCCATAAACAGGGTTAAAATCAAAGTAAAAACAATCCATCCTTTTCTCAATGTTCTCCTCCTTTGGACAACGGCAGCTGAATATAAATATTCCAAAATAACCATTCTTCATACACATCTCTCGTCCCCGTTCAAACAAAAAAACACGGATCCCCAAATCGGTATCCGTGTTTTTGAACTTATGTTATTAAACATCAAATTTATCCAGATAGGGTCCGACACGGTGATTCTCTACTACTAATCCTAAACAAGCTCTTAACCACCACGGTCGGCCCGTTCATTGGCGAAACCAATTCGCTTTACAACACAATCTCGATTGTAGTGCCATGACCCGGCTGACTATCCGCTGTAATCATACCATCATGCGCAATAATAATATCATGTGCGATCGCCATACCTAGACCGGAGCCTTTATGCCTATCCCCAGTATTCGTCCCCCGATAGTAACGGTCGAAGATCCGTTCCAGTTCCTCTTTCTGAATGCCCTTGCCATTATCGGCCACAGCAATACGAACGCGTCCTTTGTACTCCTGCTCGATACTTACTTGAATGACCACACTCTCATCGTTATGAACAATCGCATTGTCGATCAGATTGCCGATCACCCGCTGCATTAAGATTTTGTCAACGTCTTTGACCAACCGTTCGGCACTGCAATGAAACTCAATTGTCCGCTCTGCATGCCTCGGATCGTTCAACCGGTCAATAACGACATCCCGCACAACTGACACAAGATTGACAGGCTCCCGCCGGACAGCGAGCTGTTTGTTCTTGAGTCGGGTCGACAGATTGAGATCCTCGATCACTTCCTCCAGATAGAGCGCCTTCTGTTCAATGATCGCAGCATACTCCTGCATCTCCTCAACAGAGAGGCGATATTCTACCTCCTTCATCAATTCCGCATACCCCTGAATGGAAGCGAGCGGCGTCTTAATATCATGAGAAATGTTGCCGATCCATTCTTCCTTCATTTTATCCATTTGCCGCTGCTTGTGCTCATTCGCACGCAACTCCTTGGATAGGTTGTGGACATGCTGAAACATTTCTTTATAGATACCTTTAGGCCGATTATGCAGATCGTATTTTTTGTTGGCCAAACTTTTGATCCCGTCCATGAGCGCATGCAGCGGCTCCGTAAGCCGCTTGCTGAATAAATAGGCAATGAACAGTGCAATGAGCGCATCAATCCCAATAAGTAGCAGGCTCCCTATTTTAAGAAACCGCCCTACTTCCCGGTAATCTAAAAGCAGCACATTCCGTTGTAAATACCGATTCTCAAAGCCAATAAAATAGCTGTAAGCGGTCTGCCCCGCCTGCTTTTCACCGATAAACACCGTTGTATCGCCGTCAATCTCTCGATACTTGTACATCTGAACGATGTCAAACGGAGTGTATTTCATCTTGACGCCTTGCGGCACATGATAACCATACCGCTGATTGCCATCCTCATCTAAAATCTGAATCCAGGCTTGCGCGTGATCTAGTATTTCCTTGCCTTCGGCGGTCACATTGACCTCCTGTTGATCAGTGAAGACGATATGTTCGTGGAATGCTCTGGTGATCTCTTCTGCAGATGTCTCCTGCTTATTGAAGATAGGCCCGAACCAGGATGACTGGCCGATAAGCAGCATCGCTATGAGCAGAAAATTCATGGACACCACCATCACAACGATCAGCACAACTGATGTTAAAAATCTGCCAGTCAATCTCCATTTCATCAGCTATTCATCCTTTATGACCAGCTTGTACCCCAATCCCTTCACTGTGACCAGATAGACTGGATTGGATGGATTATCCTCGATTTTCTCGCGCAAACGACGAATATGGACCATCACCGTATTATCGTAGCCGATGAAATCCTCACCCCATACATGCAAGCATAATTTTTCTTTGCTGATAATCTGGTTGGGATGGCGGAGCATGTGGGTGAACAACCCCAGTTCCTTCGGTTTTAGCTCAATCGAGTTTCCGTTCTTGCGCAGCTCCATCTTCTGTTCATCGTAGAGAAACGGCCCCGCCTGAATGACGGGGTCCGGCTTTACTTGAACCTGTTGGTAATCCGCCCGGCGAAAATGGGCTTTAATGCGATAAGCCACTTCTTTCGGGCTGAACGGCTTCGTGATATAATCATCGCCACCTATGGCGAGACCGAGCAATTTATCGATTTCTTCCGTCTTGGCGGACAGAAACAAGACTGGAACTTGCGAGACGCTTCGAATCTGCTTACAGAGCTCATAGCCTTCCCCGTCCGGCAGCATAATGTCGAGCAATACCAGATCCGGCTGCTTCTCCTGAAATTGCCGCCAACCATCTGCCACCGTTACAGCGGTATAGACATGTTCAATGCCTTCCTTGCCGAGCACCGTCTTAAGCAGACGCAGCAAATCCTCTTCATCGTCGACAATTAGCACTTTTCTCAATAGCGCCATGATGTATCCTCCCCGAAGCTTTGGTGAGCTTTTGAATATCATTTTATCATTTTACCATAAGCTTGCCTTGGTGAAGATATGGCGCTCACCGACCATGCTTACTGTAGGCTATTCAAACAATTCCGAGATCGCATTATCATTTTTCTTCTCCATCACCAGCTTGCCGGTCTGATCCATGAGGTAAAACTGATAGAATGCGCTGCTGAAACTCATTGACTTAGATATCATCGCATTATAGTCCTCCGCACTCGCAGTGCTTAATTGATCTCCTGTCCAGAAAAAATGTAATAGCAAACGTTTCTGATTGTGCGGATGTTTGATAATATACGCCCCAGCTGTATTCGGTTTACTCATTGTGGCCTTCCATTTAAAGCCGATATCATCCGCACGCTTAATAATCCCCGGTTTTAACGCCTGAACGAGCGGATTCGTTGCGGCAGAGCCAATTACAATGACATTGCTGTTTGCGAGTTCGTTCTTGAGCTTCTTTTTGATCACTTGCCGTTCCGAGAGAACCGTAGGCTGTTGAATGCCGAAAATATCAAACGTCGTCTGTAATGATTTCAGTACCGCTTGCTGCTGCGCCTTCGCTTTCTTGCTCGCCGATTCACTGAGCACCACCGTCAACGGCTCGCCTTGCAGCGTTTTATCCATGATCCGGCTTATCGTCTCAAACGGCAAATCCGGATTCTGAGCTAGTACACCGTGGTACATAGATTTCATCATCTCATGCATGTACTCTGCCCTCTCAGCATCCGTTAGCTGATACTCGGGCTTCAGCTCGAAATTAGGCTGCCGCAACGCCTGTTCTATCTCGCTTTGCGCCTCTTTGCCTAAAGTCTCGCCAATCGTCTCAAGCAAACCGTCAATGGTCGCATTCTGATAAACGAATCGGTTGAAATAAGCCTTCATGAACAGGTCAAATTTCTCTTCACCAACAGTGCGATACAATTGATATATGGCTTGACGCCCCTTGTGGTAGTAAACTGGTTGCCACAGATCGCCAACCTCCGTATTGGAGGCACTGATCGCCGTATCGAATGCGCCCTCGTCAAGCTGAATGGACTTAAACCCATTCATGACATCCCCTTGTTTTTCCGAAAAATATACTGTAGAGAAGTCCGCAAAACCTTCATCCAGAAATGACTCGGTCTCCGAGTTATTGCCAATCAAGGAATGAAACCATTGATGCGCAATTTCATGTACGAACGCAGTATGGCCTTCTACATCAGGATTCCCCTTGATCATCCCCATCTGAATGAGGCGTGAGAATTCAACTGCCAGCCCTTCTACATGCGATTCCACAATTCGGAATTCGGGATATGGATATTCGCCATACTTGTCGTTGAAGAATTGAATCGCCTTAAAGGCCTGATCAATGTAAGCCTCGATGACCTTTTCTTTTCCTGGCCCATTGTCAAAGTAGTAATACTCTACTGTCAGTCCGTCACGCGTATCTCGCTCCACCTTATAATCTGGACTCGCGAAAAAGACAAACTCACGCGTACGGTTAGCTGTCGTTGCTACCGTCTTGCGGCCAGCTTCGGCATCTTGTACAGTAATCATACCCGGCATGGATACCTGATATGATGCCGGTACATTCAGTTGAACCTCGTAATCGGAGACCGTATAATAATCGGATTCGAATGAAGTGCTGTACGGCGTTCGATCCCACTGATGTTTACTGCCTTCATAAACGGACATCACAGGGAACCAGTGTGCCCCATTAATTATATTTTGATAATACGACAGTCGATGCGAACCGTAAGGAATTTTAACCTTGAAGTCCACTTGAGCGGTTACCGTTTCACCGGGTTTCAACTCACGATCAAGCTTCACTGTCAGTACTTGTTGTTTGTTCTCAAACACAAGCTGCTTTCCTGTCTCTTTTACTTGCAAAATATCGATGCCGCCAAGAAAATCGGCCGCCTGCTTATCTGGATTGTCCTTGCGAATCTGGGCATTCGCCGAGGCAAACATCTGGGCTTGCGTAGACTCCGATCGATTCGCATCAGCGAATGTATGGAAGACCAACTCACGCAAGCTGTCCTTCGATGTATTTTTGTAGATGACCGTCTCACTGCCGTGCAAGGTCATCGTCTTCTCATCCAATCGGGCATCAATTTGATATCGAATCGGACTGTTTGTAGTTGCTTGCTCTTTTGCCTGATGGGCAGACGATGCAGGTGCATTTACGGGTGCCGCCTTAACAATGCCTGTACCGACGATCGGGCTAGCCATTACTGAGAATACAAGCGAACAGGCTACGATTCGAGTTGAAATGTTTTTTCGTTGCAAATGATTCATATGAGCTTCTCTCCTTTATGCTGATTCTTGCATTATACACCCCAAACCTTTCATCATCTTGCTGTTAACCTTACATAATCCTTAATTTAGCATTTGTTCCCAAGAAATCTGTAAGAAACTTCGCATTCAAGTCACTAAGGGCTGCCCGGGTCCAACATTGTGCTATGGCTCGGATGCTTTATGTATCGCATAAGTTCTGAACACAAAAAAAGAGACCCTGAAGGCAGATGCCTTCAGGGTCTCTCTTCAGCTTTGCAGATACTGGTTCTTATTAAACGAAAGCACCTAAGATGATAACCAGCAAGATGAACAATACCAGAACTATTCCTACTGTGCTGCCGAATCCTCCGCCGTATCCTCCTACATCACCCATGAATGATTCCTCCTTTGTTTTAAACTACACCTTATCTTATGATGATTACATGGAACGGTCAGGGCGTTTCGGCAACAATTGCTTGCTTCGCTCATTTTTGATTTTAATGATTCTAAATCGCTTATCATCACCATCTCCCCCAACAAGAAAAAACGAGTCCGAATGACTCGTCCCGTCAAACCTCTTTTTACTTATCGCCAGCCCCTTTTATAGCCTGTTTAACAGCCTGATGCCCGAATACAGCAAATGCGCCAGTCAGTATGCCCTGGATAATTGCTTCCATGCTCCATCCAATCAGGCCCACAGCAAAAACGACAGCAAACACAACAACAATATAAACGATGCTCCAATCCGGTACCTTTGGCGTTTTCTTTAACATGTAGCCAATTACCCAACAAGCCGCGACAACAAGAAACAACCTCGGATCGATCAATTCAAAAATCATGCTCCATTCCATTTTGTACACGTCCTCTCTAATATAATTCACAATGCGTCAAGAGACGGATATGTCTGCTGTCCAGATGGATTATGTTCCATTCATAATTAGACGATTCAGATTTTGAAGATCTTAAGAATGCTTGTTTATTAACATATTATCCTGGACCTCGGAAAAGTACCTACAGCAAAATTAAAACCCGAACACCTCATGAAATTAATCATCACGTAATTTGTGCAAGAAGTAGTTGTAGTAGAGCTTAGATGATGCTTATTCACGAAAACTGCACTACCTTAATCACACCCCCTCTGGTATAATTTGCCTAGGCAGATGCTTTTGAGAGAGACTAGAGTAATAGGCAATTGACATAGTGTTACAACTTTTTTCAATTGCTGTCGATACTAGGCCACCCGATGCACGGAGCGTTTTTCAAGAACTACGCTCAAGCTCCAGATCAAAAGAAAGCTGAGATTAAGGCAATTCTTGAATTTTACTTTAGAGCAAGAGAAACTCAATCCAGGACAACAAGGGGAGTAATCCCGTTAGCAAATACCTCAGCCGATGGGGACTCAGAAAAGAGAATCAGGCATGAAAGGTTTAGGAAAGTTTTCAGTATTACTATTGTCATTAACTGTTGTTTTGACTGCGTGTAGCTCTGGAAAAAACGAGCCCACGAACGCGCCAGCATCGTTTAACAATGAGTCAACAACCGAAGAAAGTGCTGTACCAGCAAGTACTTCAACTGAAACAGAGAAAGAGAAAGATAAAGTCGAAGTAGAAACAACATCATATAAGGGTGATGGTTTTTCATTATCGTTTCCCTCCTCATGGGAAGCTACTGAGCTCAACATTCCATTAATAGTAGCGGCATTTGTTGACTCTAACCCGAAGCATGGTTTTGGAGACAATCTTAATGTAACGGTTGAAGATTCTTCTGCATCAGCGAAAGAAGCAGCTGATCTGACAGTATCCCAATTATCCAGTGGTGCTGGAGGGGAAGCTATTAAAGATTATAAAAAGATAGATTACAAGGATCATTCTGTTTCCGGTAACAAAACTGCTGGTGTCCTAAAATCCCAGTATAATCAACCACAGTCAGGAGCCACAGTTATTTTGACGCAATACTTTGTGTCGACTGGAACGAAACTTTATACAGCATCCATTACCTTCTCAGAAGAATCCTATAAAAACGGCGGAGAAGAAATGGTCCAAAAGATCATTGATTCCTTCCAAGTAACTGAAACCGTGGCAACCAGTACGAGTACAGATTCAAATACTGAAAAAGCTACAGCGAATACGAATGCAGCCGATATGATGTCAGTGCTTGTTCCTAATATAATTGAAAACGGAGTTGTTAACGAAAAAACATATAATTACATTGTTAACAACCACGAACTGTTCCCTGCAGTCACCGCCGAATCGAAAAAGGCCGCAAGTGCTAAAGTGGATAAAAACATAACCTCACGCCACCTGTTCAAGAATATCAATCCTTATTTGGACAAAATGGTGGAGGTAAGTGGATACGTTGTTGAGGTTACAGAAGAGCAAATCGATGAAAACACCACCATCGCTGAGGTTCACATCATGGATGACAACGATAATTCTATAGTTGGTATCTACCTTAACTCAACGGGTGACATCCTGGATGAGGACTATGTTACGATGCGGGGTGTGCCAACAATTCAATACTCATTCGAGAATGTTGGCGGTGGAACAACAATCGCTGTTCTTTTAACAGTATCAACTCTTAAAAAGATTCAATAAGTCACGTTTTATATATCACTCTAAAAGAAAAAGCCCTTTCTGGGCTTTTTCTTTATTAACAAACCGAATGTGTATCCACGTCACTGGCGGCTGCATCTGTTAGTTGCTGAAACGGCTTATGAACTGCTTGATCCGTTCGTTTAATACTCCGGGGGCTTTCGTCGGAATCCGGTGATCGACTTTTTTAATGAAAACCAACTCACTTTTCGGCAATCGTTGATGCAACATGTTGGCGTAAGGATGGAAGTGCTTGTCTTTTTCCCCGTAAACGAGCAGGACGGGAAGATGAATTTCCTGGAGTTGCGAGGAACAGTTATACTTCAAGCTATATCGGTAATACTGTTCCGCATTTTTGGCATTTCCTTTTTTCGCATCATTGAATAAATCACGGAATAAAGAAACATTTTTAGCTTGATTCCAGGCAGTGGAAAAAGCGATCGTGCCGACTGCTCCGATTTTTGAGAAAACAGCCCCCAAAGATATTCTGTTTCTTAGACGCCTGTCATTCACTTCAGACATTCCGCCGATGACGATACCTCCCCATGCCCGGTCGGGATGAGTCAAGAGAAACTCAAGCACAACCGAACCCCCAGTAGAATATCCGCACAAAAATATTTTTTCGATGCCTAACTGGTCTATCAACTGTTTGATATCCTCAACGATTAAAGGATAAGTAACCGCTTGTTTGGAAGGCTCACTCTTGCCATGTCCTCTGATGTCAAAAGCAATGGTTCGAAAATAAGGCGACAACCCTTCGATTTGGTATATGAAATTTAAGCTTGTCAGTACCGGTGGATGAATAAAGAGGATAGCGGTTCCTTTTCCGCGATCAATATAATGCATCGAGTATCCGTTTATGTTGGTGGAAGTCATTTTATCGTCACACTCCATGTTAAATCATTCATAAGTTGGTTTTTTGCACAATTATGATATAGAGTGTCCAGATTGAAGGAAAGTACTCCATCAAATAAATCGGGATATACAATAAAAAGTGGGTGGTTTAGTAAAAACATATCTACACTATCATCTCGTCTGCAAATCGATTAGGATTCGATGATTGAGTTAGGAGAAATCAAAGGCGCGGTGTCTTCAGAATAGAGAACCCGTGCCATATAAGACTTTATAACACCACTCATCAATGATTATTCGGTTTTTGTTTCCTTTTACTCCACATCTATAGGATGCTTGATTTTATCCTTATAAAAATCAATGTATAGCTGTCCATCACTTCCTTTGACTGCATAAAATACATCCTGTTCTCTTTTCCCACGTGATTTCAGCTGAGTTGTCAACCATTCTTGAGAAATATTATTAGCGTCAAAATTTCCATGCAATACCTCTCCATCCATAATAAGCTCGATGGGAAACTGTTGGGCACCACTTATCCCTTTTCTCAAATCTTTCAGGATAGTACTTTTGTATTCTCTTTTTTTCATAACGGATATTTTACCATTGATTTCAAGAAGCACATGCTCGACCTCGTTTAAGTCAAAAATATCTTTTTGTCTGAGCAATTGGTTTAATGAATCCATGGTTAGATTGTTCTTTTTAAGATTATCTTCAAGAATTTTTCCACTTTCAATAAGAACTGTTGGTGTACCTTCTACCCACATGCGAAATTTTCTGCTCTTTAGTACAGTCTTAGTTAATATAAATGATGTACCTGTAACAGCAACAAGCGAGATAATAAAGTAGACTACCTCTATTTTATAATTAAATGCCATATTCCCAGCGATAGATCCCATAATGATAGCTGTAACAAAATCATGGAAGTTCATAGTGGAAAGTGTTTGTTTTCCTAAGATTCGTGTGATCAAGAGTAGCATTACAAAAGCAGAAATACTACGTAGTAAGATTATCAGATGCTCGCTCAAAGTCTTCACTCCAAACAACTAAATTGTTCATTTGAAATTTCACTTTCATAGTATGGTCCATACTTATTTATTTAGTCAGATAATTGCCTCTGGAGCTATTTCAATTTACAACAACACTTGTACATGGTGGTTTTCTGCACTCAGCTCAAAGCGTCAGTATGAAATCACTTACATCCCTATCCTAATCACACAAAAAAAGCGCGGTCTCCAAAGTTCGGAAAACCGCGCCATGCTTGAATTTTTAAAGATGCTGGTGAAGGGAATTGAACCCCCGGCCTACGCATTACGAGTGCGCTAACTAGCGCTATTTCCCCCGATACCTGACGTTGCCTATAACGCACATTCAGACGTGTCTTACGGATCTATCGGAGTCCTACGTATTTCCATTATATCCCGCGCAATCCTATAACGCAATGTTTCCGAAGTTTTAAAACTTGGCGGAAAATTTTAGCGGATCGGACTCCATTATAACTGGTAATAATTGGGTCAGAGCTTAATTTTGTTGTGCGGAAGGTGCGATGGCCTGATTTCGGGTTGATTCGAAAAAGGCCCGCCCCCCTTCGCTTCACCACGGTAAAGTACGAAGGCGTTATGCATTCGATATTCATCCGAGGGTCTACGCACTGGTAATGCGTAGGTCCTGCGTTCACCTTAGAAACCGCACAGTTACGCGATTTGTCCGATTGCGTCCGATTATGCATCGTATTCATACCGTTTATATGCGGATCTGGCGTATAATTATGCGGATTGACCCCCGAAGTTTTCGGAGGGGTCGCGTCCCAGAGGCATCGAGCCGATGAAATCACGCTTTAAATCGGAAGTACCACGAAGTGAATAAGCGCCAATAATACGCACCGATATGCGAAATAATCACGCGAATAATAGGTTCCGATAACGCTGAAAAATTCCGCAAAAGTCATGTTTTGTAACAGGTTAATTCCGATTACTTAACGCAGAATTAACGGATATTTACGCAAATATAGCCGTATTCAGCCGTTTTAAGCTATTACGAAATCATTTCGGATTATCCGACTAAATTGTGGATTAGGTTACGTCAACCATCCCGAAGCTATAAAGAAACGCTCTACTTGCGCAGGCGTATTGAGTTCCCAACGCAACTTCCGATGTGGATGTTTTGCTCGAACCTTCCTCGTAATTGCCTTGCCTAATTCCCTATCGAAATCATCACGTTGACGCCAGCGATAAAGAGTCATGCGGCTGATCCCTAGTATGTGCGATATATCTTCGTGATTTCGCGTTGGTACATCCGATAATAAGTCTATCGCAGCGTAATGTAATTCGTTCAGCGGTGGCCGTCGTGTTCGGCGTTTCTTCTTCGCCATACTTGCGCTCCTCCTTCGTAAATAAAAAAAGGCGGAACCACAACGTAAGTGAATACGCCATGATTCCGCACAAATTAAATCCGATCTATTACGAGATATCCCTGATTATCCGCGTACATCGCCACGGCAACACGGTCGCCAGCCTTTATCGGAGACATGACGGTCATCTCGACGACTTCACCGCCATTAATCGTTACCTCGCGTTTATGGTCGCGTAGATGCTCGCAGACTGTTACGTCATCCGCGTCTAACTCTATCGGCATATTATCGATTTTTATGCGTATGTCCGGTAGCGGTGCGAGAATAGTCGCGAACTCTATATCGACGTCTTTGTTATGGCCGATCTCTCTAACGAGCGCCTTGAATTGACTAACGGGCCCGCCTTCGATTAATAACGCCACATTTCCGCCCTCCTTTACATCGCAAGGTCATGCGCGAGTCTGCGTACGAAGTTATCGTAATCCATTCCGTTGTTGATATGGATAGGACCGGTTATGTTTATCGTTGGTGCGGACTTACCGCCGCCGCTAACGCCACCTTCTCCGCGATAACGCTTCGCTTCTTCGCGTGGGAGAACGGTTTCGCCAGCGTGAAGTCGTGCAGTATAACCGTTATAAGGCACGTTATCGAGACCGCCACTATGTCCGCGATATTTCGAAGTGCCTTGAACTGGGGCGCCCATATAAGTCTGCCCTTTGATGTACGACTCGCCGGGCGCGAGATTATCCAGCTCAGTACGAAACTCTTTTAGTCGTTTAGATTGATCATCATTAGCACCAGGAATTACAGACTTTATTGCATCAGGCACGAGGTTTTGTTTTAGTCCATCAATAACCCCGTTAGCAATTCCTGTGCCTATATCAAGACCGATAGCAGTAATCTCCGGAACTAATGCCTTTAACCCAACAACTAAAAAATTCGTTATTTCAGAAACTATGGACTGAAAGTACCCCTGCCCAGCACTACCCCACCACTCTCTAAATGCCTGCATAACGTCTTCGAAAATAAAAACGATTTTGCTAGGAATGTCAGGCAGCTTTTGAAACTCCGGATTGTCGATAAATTTCGTCTTAACGTAATTCTTCGCTTTATCAACCATCGACTGTACACCCGCCACGATTTGCGGAGTGTACTTTTCTACGAAATCAGCCGCAGCATTAGCGAGATCCTTAACGATAGGCAATACCGGCATCATGCCAGCGATCTGCAGCGTCTCCATTGCGCCACTAAACTGCTCGACCGCACCTGCAGCGTTATCCATCTTCTTACGCGCAACGTCTAACGCCGTGACCTTCGACATCTCCTCGCGGAACTGTTCAACGCCTTCTGCGCCTTCTTTGAACAGTATCGTAGCTGCACGAACAGCGTCCGTACCGAACATGAGTTTTAACGCGTGCTGACGCTCTTGATTCGTTAACTTCGCCATGGATTTGCGTAATGTTCCCGCGATATCGTCGAGTGACTTAATGTTGCCTGCCGCATCGAAAAACTGGTTAGATCCGTCAGCCGTTACGAGTCCAAGCGCCTCAAACAACGCTATCTGGTCTTTTGTCACCGGCTGCAATGTTTGAAGCATTGTTTTCAACGACGTACCCGCATCCGATCCCTTAAGACCGCGGTTTGCGAATAGGCCGAGCGCAATGTTCGTATCTTCGAAATTCATCCCGAGACCTGCCGCTACTGCTGAAGTCATCGAAAGGGAATAGCGCAGTTCCTCAACGCCTGTCGCGGATGCGTTCGCCGTTCCCGCGAGTATATCCGCAGCTTGTGCCGCTGTCATTCCGTCCTCCTGGAACGCGTTAAGCGCGGTTGACATGATTTCCGCAGCCGCAGCAAGATCCAGTTCACCTGCCGTCGCAAGGTTAAGTGCCGCTTCTAGTGCGCCAGCTTGGACAGTTGCAGGCGAGAGGCCCGCCTTGAGTAGTTCTTCGATTGCCTGTGCGGCTTCGAGCGCGTTGTATTTCGTATCTGCGCCCATTTCTAACGCAAGTGTTTGCATCTGCGCCATCTGCTTGTCCGTCGCGCCGGTTAACGCCTGAACCGACGACATTTGCGCTTCGAAATCCATCGCCTTACTAAGCGATTTATAACCGACATATCCGGCGGTACCTATCGCAGCAATGCCGCCGTAAAGAGCGCTCCTTCCTATACCACCGGCGATACTGCTGAACACACTCTTCGCCTTATTGCCGAGCTTACCCATCGCTTGAGTTGCGTTTTTACTCGCGCGCCCGACTCCTTTAATTTCGTGTGCTACGCTGCCGGCACTCCTGGATACATGTGCCTGTGCCCGTGCTAGTTGATCGTTTGTGTCCGTGTATAGCTTGGTTGCTTTTTTTGCGCGCTCAGTCATTTTTTCAACGTCACGCAAGGTTTTTGAAGCACCGTCATCCTTTATCTTAATGCGCCCCAGAAGCTCGAAACTCATCGCGTCACTTCCTTAACCAACGCATGATAGGCGCGTTCAAACTTCGTAGCCGCCTTACTTAATGCCATCATCTGCTTTCGTGATTGACGTGATCCAAACGCATATTCACTATGGATGCGGTCAGTCTCCGTCATTTCTTCCGCTATCGTGGCCGCCCAATAGCCGAATCTCTGAACTACTTGAACGCGCGATTCCTTTAGTAACGCGGCATCCCACGTAAAATGTGCGTACTCAGTCGGAAACAGTTTCCTAAATCCGTAATCGCCAGGACGCCGGTACGTTGTTATCTGCTCTAAAAGCGGCAAGGTATCGATAATGCGGATAATAGCGTCGCCTTCTGCCGCAGTAATTTCGTTAGTTTTCATTGCGTAGTCACCCCCATATAAAATAAAAAGAGGACCCGTTAAGGTCCTCCGTTAATAAGTCCGTTATTATTCGAATGTAATCGCTCTAATCGTACCGTCCGCCGTGTATTTCGTGGTCAGCATCGTCTTATAGTCGTCGGTTATCGTTACGCCTTCCGGCAGCTTGACGGTAAGGTTGACGCCGCTTTGTTGTCGGTCTGAAAGTTTCATTAATACTCCGCTTAAGTTAGTTTCGATCGACGTTACTGCGGACATCTGATAACCCGTTCCGCCAAACTCACCTAATTCGATAGGAGAGCCATCTTCTAGAGTTACATCCACACCCCAGAAGATGGCATGCACACGGGAATGATAAGTTTTTCTAATTGTAAGTGTTCCGTTCATTTTAGATCCTCCATTTCAATAATTTGTACTTGCGCAAAGATATTACCGTTCCTAACGTCCAGGTGACGGATGAGCGCTTCTGGGTTTTCTTCTGTGAACTTACGAAGGGCTTCCGCGTTTTCGAAGTTCATATGCTGCTCTTTGACAGCGGCAACCTTACCGTCGTTATTTCGATAACTACTAACGGCTCCATAGTTAATAATCATTAGCGCACACCCGTTCGAACAGCAGAAGTAACTCTATGACTATTGTTCATGTTAATAGGTAGGTGTTTATATGTCCGATGTATCATTTTTAGATTCCGGTATGCCCTGTCCACACCAACATCTCCGAGCAATTCAACGACTTTGATATGCATTAGATCCGTATTGGTTACGCTACTCAATTCGGAATACAGTCGTCTAATAGTCGCGCCATGCTTGCCGTTAGCCGCGCCTTCGATCCGCTCTAGCTCGTCCATTAGCGCTAGTTTCTGTCCGTTCGGCATTTGCGGAGCCAGGCGTACCAACTCCTCAAGCACACTAGAATCCCCGGCGTATTTTAACGCGTTAGCGGCTTTTGTGGCGTGCTGTCTTGCGGACTCCTTTTCAGTTTCCGTAATATAGCGGCGGAAGCGAGCAGCATCTTTTGCGGCTTCTTCCTGCATTGCTTTGTATACATCTCTCCATTGCTGGGTTAGTTCGGCAACCTCTTTATCGAGTTTTTCTTGCATCTGCTTTACGTAGTAATCGATCGCACCCTCAACCTTATAGACCGGATCGTCGGATTGCGTGATTTTGTTGTACTCTTCGCGATATTTCTCTACCTTTTGTGTGATTTGTCTTTCGTACTCATCTGGCGCATCAACAACGACTCCCTTTCGTTGATTTTGGATCAGATGTGCCTCTGAATAATCAAGCCCAGCCACCAATCTCCCTGCTTCGTGTCCATTAAAAGATTCCTGCATAAATACTCTGTAACTCATTTGTCATTTCCCCTTTTTATAAAGTTTTTATATTAAACTAGTGCGATCTTGATGGCTGCCTGGCGGCCGTCCTTCTCGCCTAATTCGTAACTAACGCGTTCACCTTGTGCCAGATGTGTTAACCCTGGATCGGTGCTATCTCTTATATGAAAGAACAGATCCCTGCCTTGATCCTGTTTGATAAATCCAAAACCGCGATGATCGCGATACATAACGACGGTACCGGTCAATCTGTTAACGCGTGTTTCCGGCCTCACTTTCTTCGTTGAACTCTTACGAATACTCGACCCAATCAGCGAGTAAACCTCCGCCATCTCTTCCGCGCCTAAACCGTTCCACGTCTTACTATCGATAAACATCGTATTACCTCCGTTTTAAATGTTGTTTTGATAAGATCATTGGCGCGAACTTGCGTATGAACTCCTCGGAGACCTCCTCGCCGTATTGAATCGTGTACTCACGGCCGGCTTCATCTCGCAAGGTGACGATTCTGCGGTAATATTCGATTGGTTCGATCGATACGACCCGTATTTGCTTAGCCATTCCGTACCGCCTCCTCCGTAGATATCGATCGCCTCTATAATTCCGCCGCGCACCATAGCCTGTCCGACGCCATACGTCTTTTTAGGCGATGTTTCCTTACAGAACTCGATCGTAATCTTTTCGATAAGCTTGCAGCGCTTAACGTCGTCCATACCGCACCAGGTTCCGATAACTATTTGCCGCCCAACAAACGCGATTAATTCGTCATACAACTCCGGCACCTCGTCCGATGGGAACGGCTCGAATCGAATCGGCCATCGCGCGCCATAATCTACGCTAATCATTTCGCCTTTCGCCCCTTTTCGTTTAATACAACCAATCGCAAATAACGGCAGTCGTCCGCCGGTTCCCGGAAATACTTACAGCGCGGATCGGACTCTTTTTGTAGCCCTTGCATGAGCGTGCATGTGCGGTCCGGCTGCATGAAATCGCACCATGTCACGGCTTTAGATTGATATTCGTTCATGTTCCGCCTCCCCTCCGTCAGAACTGTGCAACTATGGTACGGTTTTCGTTATTTTCGCTTGATTTTAGGCACGACAAATAGACCGCTAAAGCGTTTATACCTTCCGGTCTGTGAGCGCCTCATATGCCGCCGATTTTACGTTTTCTGGACATTAACGCCGAGCAAATGGCGCGCCGATCTCTTCCGTTTCGAGTCTATCCGATACTGTCGCGCATAGATAACTCCGTCCTTCTCGTAAGTTGCCATCTCGATAAAGTCCGGTCGGCTTCGACGGATCTTGCGCATGACCTCTGGATCTTCCGTGTAAATTGCGTGTTCGCTGTTGTTCAGCTTCCAGATTGCGTTGTCCATTTGTACACTCCTTTTTGGGCATAAAAATAGCGCTCGGCTTCGATCTGCCTGCGCTTAATTGAATAATACCTTTATTGCGGCTAATGATTCTGCCGATCCTGCGAAGACAATACGCGGATTGACGATGATACGACGTTTTCTTTTGTCGTGTACGTTATGCGGTAGATAGAACACCGGCTTTCCGTCGAGTTTAATTGACTCGAGCGCCCGGCGTAACTTCTGCGTATCTTGATAGTGGAGCAGCGCCGCCAGTCGGTCGAGATCCATCGGTTGTAATCGATCCTCGTCGACCTCTTCCGGATTAAAGCAGACGATATTCGTCGAGAAGCTCACGAACGGAAGCACCGCATATATCAGCGCCAATTGTTTAACCGCTCGCCCGCCGTACGTTTCGTAAAGCTGGCGCACCGTACTCCGAAACATCCGCGTATGACGATAATCATCGAGACTGTAGCCGACTTCGGCCAATACACCGCGATAGAAGACGGACGGGTTAACGTATATATCGCCATACTCTTCCTCGATACTGACGATTTCCTCGTCTTGAAGCTTTCGGAAGAACTCCGAGAAGCGTGCGCGGCTCATATTGAGAAGGCGTTCTAATTCCTTTCGATTAATAGGCCTACCGTTATCGTATTGAAGGCGTCCGGAATAGCCGGTATATGTGCCGACGTACATAAGGCGCGCCAGATCCGATTGAGTTAACGAAGGGAATCGCTCACCTATCGCCATGCAGCCGCCGAATAGTGCGAAAACAAAGCCGCCGTTCTCCTGTTCATGTGCGGCTATTTCCCCTTTCGCTTGAAGGCCGCGTACTTGCTTGTCCGTCGTCTTCAGCATAATTTCGAATGTGCCGCCGAGTTTGTCGCCAATCTCGTCTTCGATCGCTTGTTTCTGCGCCAGGACTCCGCGCTTTACTGACGGTGTAAGATTGGACCATCTTGCGTGTTCTCTTTTGCGGTCAGCTAATGCCAAGTGATCACCCCTTATACTTTGTGAAATTAATAACACCCTGCTTTTCAGGCACAAATATGCCGAATTACCCTGCTTTTCGGGAACACGTCGAATCGCTCAGAAGCCGCGTCACACAAGGGATTTCGTCGTTTTCAGCGTTTCTATCCCTCTTATATCAGACTATTTCCCTTTAAATCTACGCGATGAAAATATGAGATACATGCCGTGTAATCCGCTGTTATTGTTGTCCGGGGAAAACCGCCCGTCCATCTGTCCGGCGTTGCCGTCCAGAAACGTGTCATTTCAAAAGCGATTCTTGTACCCTTCAAATGAATACGCGATGAAAATATATGGTACACGACGTCGCCGAAGGCGGCGGAAGTGTCGGGTGCTCTTCCCGAAGTCTTTTCGTTACGGCGGAATAATTGCGCTATCCTATACATTGCCGCGACTTAGATGACCGCGCTTCGTCCGTTAACACGGTGATATACGCTTACCAAGTCCGCGATCTCTCCGTCTGTTAGCGGTATTGATTTACGAATACGCGACTCTACGTGCGGAAGTAATGCCCTTTCGTCACGTTCGATTGCGCCAAGCAGCGGACATGAAATGCCGGCTTCTCTTGCGAGTTTACCTTGAGACATACCGAGATTCGTACGACAAATGCGAATGATTTCCGATGTGAGTTTCATTTTAATAGCCTCCTTCGTGGTAGTGGTTTATTAATACAGTGGTGCAAATAAAAACGCCACCGTCACGCCGTCAGGTATGCGACGCGCTGGCAGACTGGATTCATAGTGCGTAACCGCAAACGTATTTGAAATATACGGTATTCTTCATAATATGAAACTAACTGACCCCTTAAAATATGGGTTGCAAAATCATGATTTTTGTGATATGTTTAAATAGGACACTTATAAACTTTGTTTTCCTCTCACTGTTCTAAATATACTGTCAACTTGGGACAATTATAATGAATATATCTCAAGTTTTTTTCTAATTCTCGCCAATCTCTTCCGCGCAGTCTCATACGGTAGCCCACTAACCCGCGCCACATAAGCGCCCGAGACGACATATTCCCCTTTCGCTGTGACGTTATAGCCCTCTTCTCTTCCTTCGCGCATGTCCTCTTCTACCGACATAATCAATTTCTGCAGAAACTCCGCATTCTGTTCGCTCAATTTTTTCGTTAACACCCATTCCGGTATTTCATAACCGATTACGGTCATAAGCGCACTAGAAAATCGAGGCCTCATTCGCCGATCACTCCCGGATTTACGAACGCGACGCAATCCGTTCCTATTTGCTTGTATGTCATAGTACCGTGTCATAATTGCATCATTTACATAGCTGACGATTTCCCTATCACTTCTATCAGCATCAACGTACTTGAGGACATACGCTAATGCCTGGCGCATATCTTCCATAACTTCAACACGGATTCGCGCTTCTTCTTGATTTGCTTCCTCTTCTATCGTGATGACTTTTGTAATTAAACTCCGATATATCTTATACTCTGTTTCATTATGATTATCCTTAAACCGTTGCTCTATCTCGACATCTTTGCTAATGAGCCAATAAAGCAATTCCGTATTAATTTCAAACGTCAATACGTATCTGTCTGTGTCGATCGGTTCAAACGGTATCCGCATTCCGCAATCCAGAATCAAAATCGATAAGTAGCGATTTATCTCAGGATACGCATAACGCTGAGGCTGGCGAATATACCACGCGTTTTTAACAGCTTTCTCTCGTATTGCTTTAATCCTATAAGCGATATATAAATGCGGCTCACTCAAGGTTATGCGGATATCGCTTGTTTCAGATGATACATATCTTCGCGTCGGGTCCTCAGTAAAATCGATTTCCTCGACGTCTTCCATAATACGATCGATTAAGGCAGTATCTTCGGTTTGTTGATATGCATTGATAGTTTGCTTTAAGTCCACTTAAAAACCTCCACTTCAAAAATGAAACGTAAGATCGCTGTTACCCGTATTGTATAACAAAAGCGGAAGAGTGTCGCCACACTCTCCGCAGTTGTCTTTCCGGTCAATGTGATAATTACGCAAGGTATTCCGCCAGGTCTCCGTCTATTTCTACGTTATAGTACCGACGTAAACGGCGGAGTGACCTGAGCGCAGTGTTGTGGTGAAGGCCTGCTCGTCCACTTATAGAGGTAATCGACTCTTTCGCGTTACTACTTAATGCCATATCCGCGATAAGAGCCGCAGTTTTTTCTCCGCTACGATCAATAAGCGCCCGTATAAACTCAGTCGTGTCTGGTTCGATACGATCGACAGTTCCTCCAAACTCCGCGTCCGATTCTGGGTAATATGTACGTTCCCGCCAACGCGCATTTTTGCGATATATTTTGAGCCTAGTAAATCGCATACTTACATAGAGTAAACGCCGAATATCCGTAATATTATCTCTACTAGCAAGACCAAACAACACGTCGTCAAAGGAAGCTTCCGCATCATATACGTCTCCGGCACCACTCGATAATACCTTTGATTTATGCCACGACTTCACATCCGCCAGCGCTATATATAATTCCGTAAAACTCTCGTTATCAAGTGCCTGTCTATAACGCAAATAACATTCCTGTGCGTGAACATCTGATACTTTCATATTAACTCCCCCTTTATTTGAGCCAATAGCTGAAGTGCGATCCAATTTCCACCGCTCGTCCTCACGTATAACCTTCCATTGATTAGACAACCTCCACGAAACACACCTGACTCCTCCTAAGATTTAAAAATGGGTACAACAAATAAACAGAAAGTTGTGGATTTTTCTGTGAATGCACTGTATACTATTATCTGTACGCATAAACGTACAACCTGTGCTTTGATTATACTGTACTCATATGCGTACAGTCAATACCTTTTTAGGAGGAATTTAAATGGGATTAACAATAAAGGTTACATTCGGTGAAATATTAGAAGAACGAGGGATGTCTTTGAATGAATTGTCGGAAAGAGCTAATGTTCGACGGGCCGCTTTATCAGAATTAGTGAATGGGAAACGAGAAAATATAAATTTCGAACATATAGTTAAGATTGCAGAAGCACTAGATATCTCTGACATTAATCAAATAATTTCATTGGTTAAAGTGGAGGAGAAAAATGATAACGCGTGATCTCTCGAAGGATGTACACTTCCTAGTAGCAGCGCTGTCCGAGACGCTAATTTGCGTCTACGAGGAGGACGCCGCATCGGTCTATGTACCTGCGGAAACTGGGTACGTTGATAAATACACACCGAATCATGTGCGAATCCGGAACGCAGAGACTGGCGCACATACATACTACTCGCGGGATTCAGCGATGTTCCAGCGTATATAGAACGAACAAAAAACGCCTTGCTGTCGCTCAATAATAGCGGCAAATTAGGCGTTTTTTTTGGTTCCACGTAAAGATGTGGAACTGGACGAAAAAGGGCTTCTAAGGAGTCCGGTGTTTATTAACTTCGTTGAATACGGATCTTACGTATTCATCCCTCATCGAGTGAAGCTTTTTTAACGTTGGCGTAAAAAAATGTGGGTCATTCACGTGTTTTGCTAGTCCTTCAAGATCAGGAAACAATGTGTAATGATTTACTCCCATTTGACGTAAGAAGTCTCTTGCATCCTCATAAACATCGAAAGTCAGAGATATTTTGAGAAGTTTTCCTTCTCGAACAAGCTCTCCATTATACTCAAGATCTAGAGGAAGCATTGAGTTACCTTGCAGTGTAAACACGCCTCTTTGAGCAACCATCCTTTTGCTATTTCTTGCCGGGTAGAGCGCAATGGAGTTTTCAGGAAAATTACTGCGCCTATTCACCAAATCATCATATGAAGGCAAATCTTGGTGAGTTGCATAAGAGGCGCCCATATTTAGCTTCTCGTTTAAAGATAAGGGGCTTAGAAGCCAAATAGAAGCTGGTTTTTCCAATTCCCAATCTATGAATGCAAAGAATAACGCAGTTGTAAATGATTCCGTCCAATCTAATAATCTAGTTCTCACTCCGTGGTGTTGCATGATGCTAAGTAGGTTCCAAGAAGATTCACCGTGGTCTAGGTGGCCTAGGTTAAGGTATTGTTTATACTTTGCCAATTCAGAGCCTAGAAAGTGGTCTATGTTGTCCCACTCTTCTCTAAACAAACCTGAATTTAACTCAAAGTCCATATCGGAATGTCCTCTATACCATACTGCTGAATAATTATCTTGAAACTCTTTAACTGTATTAAGGATATTTAACCATTTATCAGAGTAGCCCATTTTTCCCTCCGTAAGTTAATTAATTACACCGCATATTCAAACGTACAACTCTCGCGAGGATAACGCTCGCCACCGACCACAACGCAATTCTCCGTTATATCTTCGATCCGTCCGCTGCCTATTAGCTCGTCCGCAATAAATACGACGATCGCCGTCTGGTTCATTTTCGCGGTGTAAAAGTGGATATCAGAGGTTAGCGGCTTCATAAAACGATTCAATTCGATTCACCTCGCGTTCGTTACCGAAATTTTACCATATAGCGGTATGTTTGTCCGCAAAAAAAACCGCTAACCCGTTAATGGGCGCGGTCTTCTCCTTTTACTTCCGATAATATCTTCCGGCGAATGTACAAATAAAATTCAAGAAGGTCATTTATTATTTCTTTGGATAACCCAGGTTTATTTTTTGTAAATTCTTTAAACTCAGCATGAAGAACATTACGATACTGAACAGACGTCCGCGTATAGTTATCCGCAACCTTTTCTTTCAATGGGTTGTAGACTTCAATAATAACTTCTTCTCCCCGTTCTTTCTCATCCTTATTAAATATAGGCCCACCAACATACCATGCACTTTTTAATAGATCGTCTCTTAAGTTGTTCTTTGACATCGTTGTCTCAACTCTCCTATGTTCTAGTTGCAGCGACAAGGTTAGTCTATCACGTTACATAGAAGTTCGTAAATATTTTTTTGACATCGTTATAATTTCGTGATATAATACGTCAATTTTCGTTGATCGTGCGTCAAATTGCGTTTGTTTTGCGTTCGATCACACAGGATGCCTGAAAGTTGACCGCTATTTCGCGTCACATCAACGGTTTACCGGGTTTACGTGGATTACCGGTTATGTCCGTTTTAGCGAAAATCACCGCGAAATAAGCGCCTGTATGTGTCAGTCATCCGCTAATACTCCGACGCAATCAGAACACCTATTTCCGCGGCTTGATTCGCTATACCGTACCGAATATGCACACTTATCGAAGGGATACTGGTATTCCGTTAAACAACACGTACAGTATTATAGCCGCGATTATGATGCCGAAGAATACGCCGGTCATTGTGTCCGCCGTTCCGACCGGTTCCGGCTCGTCGAGTTTATTTCGATCATCCATGCGATAGCCCACCTTTCACCCCGAAATATTCCGCTTAAACTGAATCGCCGTCCACTCCGCAAGTGCCTCGGCATAGCAATCATGAAAGACGCCGACCGGCGAATAAACGCTAGGCTTCGGCAATCCCGTCCACATATCAACGGCCTTTGTGAAATACCGATCCGCAGCTAAATCGATAACCTCCGCCTCTAGTTGACCTTTGTACCTTCGCGTCAGCATCGCAAAAATATCGGTGAAATATTGGTCAAATAGGCTTGCGGTATCGTTTAGCGGCAGCTTGCGTAAAGCTTTAGCCAGCGCTTGCAAGATGGCGTCGTTGGCGCTCTTATCTATTTCTCTCTTAAAGTCATTATTATTTAAATCATTAATTACTTGTGTCGCCGGGTCTTCCATATACGGCTTTTCCGTTTGTAGAAATTCCGGACCTGGATCGTCGATAATCGGCCGCTCATAGATTACCGTTTCCATTCCGGTTATCCTATTCGATTCATCGCGCGTTTGCCTTCGCTCAACATAGCCGCAAGTTTCTAGCTCTTTTATTGCCGAATAAACAGCGTCACGTCCGTCCTTCGATCGCTTAACAAGATCCGCAATATAAACGCGCCAGTTGCTTGGCTTCGATAATAGATACGCGAGTAGACCTTTCGCCTTCCACGTTAAACGCTCGTCCGATAAGAAGAACGGATCAAGAATCGTATAGCCACTATCACGTTTTGATACGCGGACAATGCCGCCTGATGGCTTCGTCATATTAGCGCCCTCTCTTTCTCGCGCGTGGTACTCCAAGCCGCGATATTTGAGAGTATTGTGTATGACTATCTCGCATAGCCTCCTCGTTTACCTTAACGTAGCCCTGCGTTGTCTTAATATCCGCGTGCGCAACGATACGCTGCAGCGTGAACAGATCTCCTCCGTTAAGAAGATAGTTTGTTATGAAGTAGTCCCGAAACCGATGCGGTGATACTTGCGTCTTAGATGTATCAATCCCGGCTTCTGATACATATTGGCGCAGTCTCTTGCGAAATTGATCCGCCTTCAACCGATCCCCGTAATTTGAAACGAAGACATATTGCGTATTGAAGTAATCTCGCGTTTCTTCCATTAAGAGGATAACCTCGCGCAGCACGGAAGCAGTTACCGGTACAATACGAGGCTTACGGTTTTTATTTAACGGTCCAGGCAGACGTATGCACCGCGCCTTAATATCGATGAATGAGTCTTCGAGTTGAAGCGCCTCATTTATCCGTAACCCCGAATCCGCGAGTAGAAGCATCAGCACATAATCCCTATAGCCTGCGAACGTGGTCGTATCGGCAGCCGCAATAATTGCCGAAAGTTGCTCGTCCGAGATTATGTTCTTTTCTGCAACATCCTTACGCGGGGCTTTAATCTTCTCAGCTGCGTTAGTCTGCGTTAATCCCTCCGTCCCCCAAAACTTACACATCGTCTGCAGTGCGCGAAGTCGAGAAGCTACAGTAGCCGGTGAAAGCTTCTTACCATCCTTTTTACGACACTCTACGCCTTCGTAACGCTTGTGTTCGTGTGACATGTACTCTATGTATTCCCGGAGCGTAACAACTGTGATTTCCCCAATCAGTTCTATCTCCGGGTGTACTCGCGTGAGCCATTCACGAAAATATCGCCAGTAATTTTTATAATCTGCGAGTGTGCGCTTTCGTACGCCTTCCGTTCTCTTTGCGCTGTAAAACAAATCGAATCCAATATCTAACGTTGTCGAGCCTATATCCTTAGCGCGAGTCGTACGTTTGCCTATAACGGCTTGTTTACCTTTGCGCGGGTCATTATTCACGACAAAAAGCCCCCTACAATGTACTGTAGGAGACTCCGATTTGACCGCCTATTAGCGTCTACGCTCGTCCATTTCAACGGCTAGAATGCGTCGACCTGGCGCTGCCTATCCGTGACATTCAACGAACGTCCAAACGTTGATATGGCGGGAAATATTAACGTAAGATGCTGGTGAAGGGAATTGAACCCCCGGCCTACGCATTACGAGTGCGTTGCTCTACCCCTGAGCTACACCAGCGAATAGGATGACATAAATAAAACAACAAAAAATATTATAACTCTTTGACGTGAAAATGCAACCCTTTTTATATGAAAAAAGGGCAGGCTAATCCTCGTTACCTGCCCAGTTTTTCCTGCACAGATTGCAGCTTTTGCTTACTCGAAGAGACTTGGTCCCGTCGGTCGTCGATTTTGACGGATGTGGATACCCGCTTGGCTCCAGACAGGAAAGGCGCTTCATGCAGAGCAGCAATGGCACCCCATACAGAGTTAAGCTCTCCTTCAATAATCGTGCTCATCGAGGTCAGTTCGTATGAGATCCCCTCCTGCTTCTCCAGCACCCGCTGCATCTCCGCAACATACATACTCAGGCTGGTTGTGGCCGTTCCGATCGGGATGACGGTAACTTCCGCAATTGCCATTTTATTTCACCCTCCTCAAACCTTTCGAATATTAATATTGTATCAGCCAGCAGCAGCATTTCAAAATTTTACCCCCCTATAGTCCCATTCAAATATATCCCCGTAGTCCCTACGGTTAGAAGTCTTATAGCTTCATTTTTAAGGTTTTGTCCTGCGTTAATATCTCTATCGTGATGTGCGCCACAATTAGGGCAGTCCCACTCACGAAGTTTTAGATCCTTGACCATTTTGCCTTGTACTCAAGCATTGTTCTAAATTGTGACCACGATACTTCACTAATTGCTTTAGCCAGCTTGTGATTTTTCAGCATATTTGATACTTGCAAATCTTCAATACCAATTACATCGTGGTTTTTGATGATTTCAGTAGTGATTTTCTGCAAGTAGTCTGTTCTTGAATTAGAGATTCTTTCATGGATTTTTGCAACCTTAACACGTTGCTTGTTCCAATTCGAACCACCTTTTATACGTCTGGAAAGGATACGCTGCGCGTTCGCTAATTGTTCTTCAAGTTTGCGATACCATTTTGGATTTTCGTATGGTGTTCCATCTGAAAGGGATGCTAAAGTTTTTAATCCAACATCAACACCAACAGAAGAAGCTGTTTTTTCTAATGGTTGCACTTCTGTTTGAGCAAGAATGGACACAAAGTATTTTCCGCTTGGATTACGTCTAACGGTAGCATTCAGAATAGGACCAGTCACTTCACGACTTTTAGCAAAACGAACAAGACCGAGTTTAGGTAATTTAATTTTGTTGCCTACTATAGCAATATTTCCATTCGTTTGCTTGGTTGTGTAGGATTGACCTTGTTCTTTTTAGACTTGAAGCGTGGTGCATCATTTTGCCTTTTGAAGAAACGATCAAACGCATTCGCAAGATTCTTTAGCGATGACTGCAAGGAAATACTGTCCACTTCTTTTAACCATACGAATTCTTTTTTCAGGTTTGTAAGTTTAGCTGAACACGAATTGTAGTTTAATCCTTTACCTGTTTCGTTGTATGCGTCACACCATTGTGTCAAAAAACGATTGAATACGAAACGAGAACAGCCGATTGTTTTAGCAATTAAAATTTCTTGTTCCTTATTTGGATAGATGAGAAATTTATATGCTTTGTTTACAATCACTGTTCTCACCTCACTTAGTGATTTTGAATGTACTGTTGTTCTGTGCTTCTGTATGTTTGTTAATAGTTACCACAAAGTAAGAAGGGTTCCAAAGACGAACTCCCCACAGTTTCTTTTTTAGCTGTGGGAACTCTTTAAAAAACAGTCTTGTTGCTCCCCCTTAATACATTGAGAATCCCAAATATAGGATAACATACGTCAAGATAGTTTTTGTACCAACTATCAGTGTCTTTTCTAATTTACAATTTAACATATTCGGACAATTAACATGTCAAAAGACACGCCTTGTCCGAAGCCAATTCATCTCACGATTAAAATCGCGAGTGTTCTCAGCTAATTCATAAAGCGTGTATCACCGTATAAAAGGTCGTAATTCGAAGAAATGTGCGAAATCTCACTCTCTTTTGGCGGTTTGCGAATTGGCGGATTTTTCGGTCATTTGCTATAATTCAACTTGCGTCAAATTTTAAGACAACAGTTTACAAACACAATATATTGGGTTAAATTTAATAACATCAACCAAATATAGTGTGTACAGGTGTCTGGCGTCCCATATAGCCGTCAGACTTAATAGGGAAGCATGGTGCAAATCCATCACGGTCCCGCCACTGTATAGGGATTCAGAGCGCATTTTTGCGATTTTGATATGAATTCGGCTTTATGCCACTGAAGGCTAACATGTTAGGCCTTTGGGAAGGCGCCGAACTCTATACCCCAAGTCAGGAGACCTGCCTGTATACAGCACGACATCTATCCTACGGGAAATTAGGAAAGTGTTCACTCTTTTGCGTCTGTACATAACAGCAAGCCCTAAAAATAGCGGCTTAAGCTAGTATGCACATATTTATTCACAGCGCACACGAACATTTTCAACCTCCCCAAGGTTTGGAAAATGTTTTTTTAATGTTCTTTTTCCCATTTTTCCCGAGAAAGCGAGGAATTACCTATGCCCCAACTCGTAATTAAACCGAACAACCGTCAACTTGCTTTTGATGAAAACCGTCTCTCTGTTTATGCCGACCGAATTTTGAACGAACTGGATATGCTGAGCAAGGAACAATTGCTTCGCGGTGTTCATTCCAAACTTCGTGGCGACAAAGTGACCGGCGATGAGATTAGCAGCGCATTCACGATGTCGGCTCTTGAGCTTGTTACCAAAGAGGAACCGAACTGGAAGTTCGCGGCAGCACGTTCACTTTTAACTTCCCTATATAAAAAAGCGGCCAACCACCGCCGTTACAAAGCTTATCCGGAAGAGCCTTACGGCGCCTTCTTCCCCCTCATTACAGAGCTAGTACAAAAAGGAATTTACCGTGAAGAACTTCTGGAATGCTACACCAAAGCACAGATTGAAGAGCTCGGAGAAACGATTGATTATACCCGTGACCTGCTGTTCGATTACATCGGACTACTGACGCTGGCAGAGCGTTACCTAGCAACCGACTTTGACGGCCGAGTGATGGAGCTTCCACAGGAGCGTTACATGGTCATCGCGATGTACCTCATGCACAAAGAGCCAGCTGAGAAACGTATGGAGCTTGTAAAAGAAGCCTACTGGGCGATGAGCAACATCTACATGACGGCTGCAACGCCGACGATGTCCAATGCTGGTAAAAAGGTAGCCGGCCAGCTGTCCAGCTGCTTTATCGACACGGTAGATGACTCGCTCGAAGGAATTTTCGACTCCAACACCGACATAGCACGTCTCAGCAAAATGGGCGGCGGTATCGGCGTTTACCTCGGCAAAGTCCGTGCCCGTGGCTCCGACATCCGTGGACACAAGAACACCAGCTCCGGCGTTATCCCTTGGATCCGCCAGCTGAACAACACAGCAGTTAGTGTAGATCAGCTCGGCACACGCAAAGGCGCCATCGCCGTTTACCTGGATGTCTTCCATAAAGACATTCTCGCTTTTCTGGACCTGAAGCTGAACAACGGTGACGAGCGCATGAGAGCACATGACGTGTTCCACGGCGTATGCTTGCCTGACCTGTTCATGGAGGCTGTAGAAGCCCGTGATGAGTGGAGCCTCTTCTGTCCTCACGAAGTGAAGAAAGTGATGGGCTGGAAAGACGAGAACGGCCGCCCGCTTGGTCTGGAAGACTTCTACGATGAGAAGCTTGGTCAAGGAATGTTCCGTGAAAAATATGCAGAAGCCGTAGCACATCCGCTGCTCTCCCGCATTACGGTTCAAGCGATCGATATCATGAAACGTGTCATGAAATCGCAACTGGAAACCGGAACACCGTACATGTTCTACCGTGACACCGTAAACCGTGCCAACCCGAACTCTGCACACGGTATGGTCTACTCTTCCAACCTGTGTACTGAAATTATGCAGAACCAATCGGCTACAGTTATTGAACATGAAGAGCTCGTAACCAAAGATGGACAGACCCGCATTGTCATCTCCAAAGTTCCTGGCGACTTTGTTGTCTGCAACCTGAATTCCATTCATCTGGCACGTGCAGTCCCAGCTGGTGTACTGGAGCGTCTTGTACCGATCCAGGTGCGTATGCTAGATAACGTCATTGACATCAACAACATCGAAGTGCTGCAAGCACAATACACGAATAGCCAATATCGCGCTGTCGGCCTTGGAACCTTCGGTCTGCATCACCTGCTGGCCCTGGAAGGCATCCGCTGGGAATCCGATGAGGCGGTTGCATATAATGACAATCTGTATGAAAAAATTAACTACCTGCTCGTTAAATCCAGCATGGAGCTGGCTAAGGAAAAAGGGCATTATCCGAAGTTCAAAGGCTCCGACTGGGAGAGCGGCGAGTACTTTACGTACCGCGGTTACACCGACGGCGAGCATGAAGGCAAGTATGTAACGACCGAGCAGTGGCGCGAGCTGCAGCAGGAAGTACAGCAAAGCGGTGTCCGCAACGCATGGCTCTTTGCCATCGCGCCGAACGGCTCCACTTCGATTATTGCCGGCTCAACTGCCAGTATTGATCCGCTGTATGAGCTTCTCTCTTATGAAGAGAAAACAACGTATAAAATTGCCAACCCAGCTCCCGATCTGTCCGAGAAGACGATCTGGTATTACAAAACGGCCTTCCTGATTGATCAGAACTGGTCCATCAAAATGGCTGCTGCCCGTCAGCGTCACGTTGACCAGGCTCAAAGCTTCAACCTGTACGTTCGTCCAGACATCCGAGCTTCGGAGTTCCTAGAACTGCATCTTCACGCATGGAAGGCCGGCTTGAAGTCGACCTACTATGTGCGCAGCCGTGCGCTTACTATTGAAGAATGTGAGAGTTGTGCAAGCTGATCGGAATATATGGAACTGTTTAGGTAAACCCTTTTTTTCGATCCCTCCCAAACCCTCCCTTCCAAGGGAGGGCCCCAAGGGCTCTGCCCTCTGGACACCCGCAAGATGCGAGACACGTTTGTGAGGCGATTGAAAAGTTACTTTGGTGCTAGGATCGCTTTCTCCCTTCGGGAACGCTTTACTTTTAGAGCGAAGATAATGAGTTACGTTCGGCGCTCTTTTGAGTGACTTCCTGCTTGGAGCGCTCTCCCTTTGGGATTTACTCTACGTTTGTGCATAACTTATGAGCTACTTTGTGCGTTCTTTTGAGT
>NZ_LT840184.1:5939786-6169947 GCF_900177425.1 Paenibacillus uliginis N3/975
AAACTCGTAATGACGATTCCAACGGCATCAGAATTGCAAACTGACTTTGGTGATGTAGATGGCGATGGTGTGTCCGAGAACTTTAACTCGGCAAGTGCAGGTGCGGATCTAGCGTTCGATAATAAGAAGAAGGCAATTAAATGGTTCGTTGATGAAGTAATGAACAAATGGGAGAGCGCCAACTTCAGTAATGTAGAGCTGGTCGGCTTGTATTGGAATGACGAGTTCATCGAAATAGAAGCGCCTTATACCGAAGAAATTGTGACGTGGACGAGTGAATTGACTCACACGGTAGGCAAAAAGCTATTCTGGATTCCATACTTCCATGGCGGCCAGCCGTTCGATTGGAAGAAGCTCGGGCTCGATAATGCGGCCTTGCAGCCAAATCATTTTTTCGACGGCACGGATAAGTCTCGAGTTGACGATGCGGCGATCTTAAGCAAGACGTTTAATATGGCTGTTGAGATGGAGTTTGACGATCGTATGATAGGGAGCAATAACTATGCACAAAGGTTCCTTGATTATTTAAACGGCGGTGTGGAGCATGGTTATATGAATGCTTACAGAGCTTGGTATCAAGGAAACAAGACGATCCTGAACTTGGCGTACAACAAGAGTCCGCAAGTGCGTCAATACTATGATTACTTGTACGAATATATAAAAGGCACCTATACAACGAAAGAACTTATCCCTTATCGTTATCCCACGGAATTGAAAGTAAATGATTTGTCTATTCCGATCCAACACAGTAATGAACCTCGTGAGTTAGGAAAAATCGTGTATTATGACAACGCATATGGTGATTCCACCCGATCGAATGAGTGGGGAATGGAATTCACCGTAGTAGACGGAGTCGTTACCAACATAATCGATTATCCTGAGCGAAATTCGGCGATACCTCAGGACAACGGCTACGTTCTCTCGATCCATATGGACAGTCCATTCTATGATCCGGTTAAGAATAATGTGAAGATAGGTGATCGGGTGGAACTCGTTTATCCTAATTAACAATCATAGGGACGGACTGCCGCAGCTGCTCAATGATCTTTTTTTGCATGAGGCACACCCGCCCGCCAGAACGATGATATCCATCATTCTGGCGGGCGGTTTGCTGTTGTATTCATTGTCATGTTCGTAATCTGGGGCGAATCTAGAAAGATTAATCTTCACTCAACAGATTGTATTTTATTGCATATTCTACAAGTTCACTTTTTTTAGTCAGATTCAATTTATTCATCATCCTCGTCTTATGGGTATCCACCGTCTTGATACTAATTAATAGCTGTTGTGCAGTCTCAACTAACGTATACCCTCTTACAAGATAGCTTAGTACTTCTCGTTCACGGTCGCTCAAAATAACAAAAGGGCTGTTATCCTCTACGGTTTGCGGCGCTTTATGAAGCACCGATGCAATCAATGTTTGTGTATCTTGTGGTCGAAGATACACATAGCCGCTCTGAACCGTATCAATGGCTGTATATAACTCTTCATCAACTGCCACCTTCGGAATATATCCGACTGCACCTTCTTTCATAATAGTTGTTATATAATCCTCATCTTCATGCATCGTAAGTACGATAACTTTTGCGTGTGCGTGACAGGCCTTGATTTTTTTGAGCACCTCTATTCCATCCATGTGCGGCATACTAATATCGAGAATTAAAATATGTGGTCTAAGCTCTTCGTATAACCGAAGAGCTTCAATGCCATTTGAAGCTTCACCTACCACTTTATTGGCTGGCTTCTTCTGCAGCAGCAGCTTTAAGCCGGACCTAAGCAACGCATGATCATCAGCAATCAATATAGTTATGGTTTGTTCCATCATTACACCCTTTATTCAATATTAGCGGTATCGAAACGACGATCTCAGTTCCTCCGGTACTTATTGGATATATGAAGAAAGATCCTCCAAGCAGCTCCGCTCTCTCTTTCATACCGTATATACCGATACGATTGTGCTGACGGGCCAACTCAAAGTCGTCTCGCTGAATTCCGCAGCCGTTGTCCCTTATTATCAAGGTAACCGACTGCTTGAGAATCTCCATGTTTATAGATATTTGAGTTGCAGCCGAATGCTTAGCAACATTCGTCATGCCTTCTTGCAGAATACGATACATCGCTACAGCAATATGGCCTTCAATACCAATATCCTCTTCATCTGGTGTGAATAGTTCCACTTCAATATGATATTTCTCCTCATATTTCTTCACAAATTTTTTTATCGCGGGTACTAATCCCATATCGTCCAATATTGGCGGCCTTAACTCTACAGCTAAATCTCTAATTTCCCGTAAAATACTCGCCGCAGTATCTCTGCTGGTGTTAAGCAGTTCCTGCTGCTCGGCGTCTTTCGCTTCATTCGACAAAATTCGCATCGTGACCATTAAGGATGCAAGCGCTTGGCTTGTCTCATCATGAAGTTCCCTCGATATTCTCTTCTTCTCATCTTCCTGGGCAGACAGTAGCTTCAGAATCAACTTGTCCCGGAGATGTTCTTTCGCTTGAAGCTCTCTCAGCAGTAATTCAACTTCAGCGTTAGAATTAATTAATTTATCAGCCATTTCATTAAAGGCACTACCTAATCTACCTACTTCATCGCTATTCGTTATACTTGCACGCATCGTCAGATTACCAGCTGATATACCTGTAGCAACCGCAACTAGATTGTTTATTGGTCTCGTAATGAAGCGAGTCATATAATACGTAATTATCGCTGTAACTACACAGATGAACAGCGTTACATAAAACAGTGCCTTCATCTTTATGTTGATGTAGGTCTGAGCCTTCGTATCCGTCATACCAACGCGAACAAACCCTACATCCCCCTCCTCGATCGGCATAAGTACATCATAGATTGTTCCTTCATCTGACATCAGTGTTGCAACCTGTAATGTATGACCACTCTCAGGTGTATGCGCTTGTATGATTCCCTTAGGCAAGTATCCTTCAAAGGTATCCCCTACCACATCATGACTACTATTAATAATTAATATATATCGAACATCATCATTCGTAAGTTGTGCTTGTGAAATCAGCTGATGAATCGAGTATTGTTCATCCATAAGGATGTAGTCCGAGCTTAACGATGCAATACTGTGTGCTACACTAATGCCCCTCTTCTTAAGCTCATCTGTCATGATCGTATGAAGCGAATCCCAAATGATCCATCCTAAGGCGGAGGCAAGAAAAATTAAAGAAGCGATAATAACTCCAAATATTTTTTGATTGATATTCATTTTCTTCAATAATTTCATAAGCCGTCCCAGTATTTCGCATCGAAAGGAACATAGCGATCAATAAATAATCCTTCCAGAGCCTGCTTCATATCAGATTGCTTATGCATATTAAAGAAGCTGTTCATAATTATCTTTTTCTCTTCTTCAGGAATACTGCTGTTGATGACAACAGGGCCTGTTCCAAGAGGCTTTGACTTGTCCAGAATACGCAAAGAGGCAACCGACTCTGGATCTTTCGCCTTGGCTTGTTCATAGATCGAGCTGCTGAGTGCTGAAGCATCGACTACTCGATTACGAACTGCATTAAGTGACTTTTCATGATTGTAAGTATACGTGTATCTGCTGAAAAAATGTTCCGGCGTCTCACCAAATTCAGCTAATTTCTCACTTAAAAATAGATAGCTGGAATTACTGGATGGATCGGCAATAGCTACGCTTTTCCCTTTCAACTGGCTAATATTCGTAATATTGCTGTCTTGATTGACGACAAGGTAACCATAGTAGTATGGAACTCCCATTCGCTCCTGCATTGCAATCGCTTCAATTCCTTCAACTTGATTATAGGTTACATATGCACCTGATGAAAACAAGGCGATGTCAGCACCGCCGTTCATCATGAGCATGCCGATCTCATTATAGCTCTTGCGTTGAATGAGGATCGCTGGCCTATCCAGCTGTTTACCGATATAATCAGCGATCTTTCGATAATGCTTAATCGTCTCGCTCGGTGACAGCACACTTGAAATGGCTACACGCACTGGTGGCAGCTCCTCCTTCTCCGTACTGGCAGGTACAGGCTCTACCTCAGAAAATACGATATTGATGTCGGAATGGCTACTTGAGCATCCTGATGCAAATAATGATATCAGGAAGATCAACAGCATGTTTGAAAGCCCTTTCATATTTTCCTCCGTTCCTTTTAGAATACATCCTCTGGCAAGCCTATATACTTGTCCAAATCTGACTCTAGTATAGTACAAATTCTAAATACGCTCTATGAACTTGTTAATTATTTACCAGTCATGTGATATATTACTGAATTTTTTATATGTTATTGTCGTTTTTTCTGACACGACTTCCAAATAATCTTACATAAAATCAGAACTTCGCTGATAGTTTGCAAGAACAAACAAGTTGATAATTAAACCAGTGGCATACGCTACTCCACTGGAGAGGTTGTGATCGTAACGATACTTTGCAACGACTATTAATGAAAACACTATCATGAAGGAGAAATTGTATGATTTCCTTTTTAAGACCCAAAGTAACTACCTCTAAGGTAGCGCCTCAGGACGTCCAAAAAACATACATGCGCTATCGAATGCAGTCGCTAATAGGTGTGTTTTTTGGTTACATGGCATACTATGTCGTACGTAGTAACTTTTCATTGTCAACACCTTATCTAAAAGAGGCACTTAACCTATCTTCTACAGAAGTTGGTTTGTTAACCAGTTGCATGCTCATTGCATATGGCATAAGCAAAGGTCTTATGAGTAGTCTTGCAGATAAAGCTGATCCCAAAAGGTATATGGCATTAGGCCTTCTCTTGTGTGCCCTTGTTAACATCATGTTGGGGTTCACAACAGGGTTCTGGATGTTTGCCATTCTCGTTGTGTTGCTAGGTGTGTTCCAAGGTATGGGGGTTGGACCTTCTTTTATTACCCTCTCGAATTGGTTCCCTCATAAGATGAAAGGTCGAATTGTTGCAGTATGGAATATATCGCATAACATCGGCGCTGGGATCGTAGCGCCAATCGTTGGTGTCGGTTTTGCTATGTTGGGACCAGATCATTGGCAAGCTGCAAGCTATCAGGTACCAGCTGCGATTGCCATCGTATTTGCCCTAGTTATATTGGCCTTTACTAAAGGCTCCCCAGTAAGCGAAGGTTTGCCTCCGTTGAGTGAGATTGTTGAGGATGAAAAAGAAATAAATATTAAGGCTAAAGGTAATGTACAAGCTCCAGAAAATCTGAATGCTTGGCAAATCTTTAAGAACTATGTCCTGTTCAATAAGAATGCTTGGTACGTGTCACTGATGGATGTATTCGTATACATGGTTCGATTCGGTATCATTAGCTGGCTGCCTATCTATTTGATGACTGTTAAAGGATTCTCCAAAGAAGAGATGGGTCTTGCTTTCTTATTCTTCGAGTGGGCTGCTATTCCTTCCACTCTCTTGGTAGGCTACTTATCTGATAAGCTGTTCAAAGGATATCGTATGCCTCCTGCAATTATTGCAATGGTACTCATCTTCTTCTGTATCATTGGTTACTGGCAAAGTGGTTCTTTGCTCACAACAACTATTTTCGCTGCAATTATTGGATGTTTAATTTACGTACCACAATTCTTGGCTTCTGTACAAACGTTAGAAGTCGTACCTCCATTCGCTGTTGGTTCTGCAGTAGGCTTACGCGGATTCCTGAGCTATATTCTTGGAGCATCGCTCGGTACTACTCTGTTCGGTGTGCTGGTTGATAATGTTGGTTGGAATGGTGGATTCTACTTACTACTTTCCGCTTCTGTACTGTGTGTAGTATTCTGTGTCCTCCTTCATAAAGGAGTAAAAGAAATGGAAAAGTATAATGATGAACAAAAGCAATTAGCAACATAAAGTTTTACTTCTTCTTAATGTATTAGGCCCGCAGGCATGGACACTGTAGAAAAAGTGACCCACCTGCGGGTCACTTTTTTGCTTTTCAAATTATAGACAGTACTCTACCGTAGTGATAAATACCATAACCAAATGATCAATTGTATTTTAAACTATTTATTTGTGCCAAGATCGTATACGGGGATCAATTTGATCTAATTCAATCTACAACAAGGAGTACTGTTCATGTGGTTTTTATTTGCTTTATTAACAGCTTTCGCTTGGGGAGGTGCGGATCTATTTTATAAAAAAGGCAGTGATAGTAATGACCGATTCAGCCATATTAAAATCGTCATTATGGTAGGCTTGGTTATGGGAATTCACGCCACAGCTTATATGCTCATCCAGGGAATAAACTTTGATCCCACAGATATGATTCGCTATTTTCCTGTATCTGCACTTTACATCTTGTCGATGACGATCGGTTATATCGGTTTGAGATATATTGAGCTTTCCATTGCGTCTCCCGTGCAGAATTCTTCCGGAGCCATTACGGCCATACTATTGTTCATCTTTTTCACTCACGAACTGAACATCATTGAAATATTGGGTGTGACTATTGTTACCTTTGGCGTAATTGGAATTGCTATCTTGGAAAAAAATTCGGAACGCGAATCACTCCGGATCAGTTCAACACAGATTGATAAAAAATATCAAATCGGCTTTATAGCCATCTTTTTCCCGATTTTATACAGCTTAATCGATGGACTCGGAACCTTTGCCGATGCAGTTTACTTGGACGAGTTGAAACTGATCAGTGAAGATGCAGCCCTGCTCGCTTATGAGTTCACTTTTTTCATTTGTGCTGTATTGGCATTTACATACCTAAAGTTTATTAAAAAAGAACCGTTCAACCTCTTCAAAGAACGTGTCAAAGGCTATGCTGCCATCTTTGAAACAACCGGGCAGTTCTTCTATGTGTTCGCCATGTCCAGCAACGCCATTATCGCAGCACCCCTTATTGCTTCCTACAGCATTTTTTCGGTCATCTTATCCCGAATATTCCTCAAAGAGCGGTTGAGCAAGGTGCAATATGCGGTTATTATCGTTGTAATTCTAGGGATTGCATTGTTAGGGATTGCTGATGAGCTTTGATAGGATGGGAAATGAAAGAAAAAAGACACCTTATGAGGTGTCTCAGATTGTAAATTGCCTCACATACGCTTAATGGCAATAGTATAATGTGAAATGTAGAAAATGCTTATATGCCAGTGTTTAAAATTCCATAATGAATAAGGTCTTCAAATTTATCTTCTTTATTGACATGCTGTAATAAAACACCTTCTTGCACCATGCCAACTTTCTGCATAACCCGTCCAGAGCCGGGATTTGAAGCAAAGTATCTCGCATATACTTTGTGGTAATGCTTTTCTGAAAAAGCAAACTCAATGATCGCTTTTGTTGCTTCAGTTGCATATCCTTTACCCCAATTTTCCTCACCTATCCAATATCCAAGTTCGCCATTTCTGTGTGTTTGTTTATTTGACAGTCCTATAGCTCCATAAAGCTCGTTTGTACTTTTATCAGTAATGGCAAACTCATATGATTTATTATTGTTAAAATTATCTTCATGTGTTTGAATCCATGATAATGCACAATCAATGGGGTATGGATAAGGTAGAGTCAATGTACTTTTGTAGACATTATAATTATTGCAGAGCTCACAGACACGCCCAGCATCAGATAATTCAAATGGTCTTAAAATCAATCTTTTGGTAGTAATTGTTCTTTGTTCTTGATTGTACATTGTTCTACCTCCCGTTGAAGTTAATATAAATTTTTATAATGTCGACAGCCTGAGACACCTTATTTACCTATTGAATGTTCAGATACTCTCTATAAATTTCACGCTTTCTTCCACAATGATTTCAGGTTCGTAGTCATGAATATAATGCCCACTATCCAAAATCATATATTTTCCATCCTGTGCAGCTCCAACGTACTCCATTAAAAGATTTTTCCAATCATCTAATGGCACTTCTTTTCCATTCGATATAAAGAAGTACATCGGCACATTAGGGATACCGCCCTCTGATACTTTTTGGGCATTGTTTACTATCATCTTAACTTCTTCATTCATATTTGATGTTTGTGTTTTTTCATAAAATATCGCTCGGTAAATATTCTTTTCTTGTTCTGATAAATGGTTTTCTTCTATTGCAGCAGAAGAATTAACTATGGACGGAAAAAAACGAGTAATGCCGATCCGAGCAGCAAAACTTGTAATTCCCATCGTGAAATCTGATGGCAGAGGAAATTTTTCATATGCTGCTGGAATAGCAGGGTCAAGTCCCATGATAGCAGTTACTTCTTCAGGATATTTTTGTGCCCAATATAGAGCCTCGATACCAGACATTGAATGTGGATATAGAATATAAGGTGCTTGTTCACCTGCTAATGATAAAGCAGTCCTAGTCTCTTCTAATATAGTATCTATATCACGAGAGACAGCTGCCGTTTCGCTATAACCATAACCCGCCTTTTCTACGACTACAATTCTATATTGGTTAGACAATTTAGAATACAGCCCTTTGAAATCTAACACTGGAGAGGAAGTGCCGCCACCTGACATAAAGACTAGAGTTTTAGCACCGCTTCCCTCCGTATATACGTGCATTTGGTGGTTATTCACATTCACCATAGTTCCTATTGGAGAAAGTATTGCCGACTCTTTCTTCAATTGAATTCTATGATTGATAAAACTAACTGCAATGATTAAGAGCAAGATACATATGACAACTATAAAAATAATTCTAATCTTCCCCAGTACTTTTTTCATTTTGATCCTCCAGAAATCATTTCTTCTTTTTTAATTTACCTTCAGCTTTTTCTATATTCTCAGCAACTCTAAATTGAACGATTTTTCTTATTAATTCATAAGGCAGCGGCTTGTCTATAGGAAATTGTATGGACCCTTTTGCCCCTTTATATTTAGATAATTCATGTTTAAATGCATTAATCCCACTTGGGGCTGGATAAAATCCAATATGATTTTTATAAGCGGCAAAATGCACCAGATTTCCATGCAGCACAAAAGTAGGCATTTGATAGCTTATCTTTTCCTTTGCGTCTGGCGCCGACTCTTTAATAACTTTTCTTAATGTTTCAAGTATTGCCTGAACCTCATGAGGAAATTGTGAAATATAATCATCCATTGACTCATACGTAATTTTATTTCCTTCCATGACTTCTCCTTTCATAAACCTTAGTTAGTAGTCCTAGCAGCGTCCCAAACTGACAGATTTGATGGCACCAAGCAAGTTTCTCGTATGGTATAGTTATCCTAATTATACCTATAACTAGGATGGTGTGCGATTTGAAGTTTCTCTCCAAAAAGCGGGACTTTGAAATATCAGAAACTGGCATCAGTACAGTTGAAAAGTTGAATATTGGCGGGATTGAGCAGACCATTTTATTACAAGCTGAACATATCGACAAACCCGTACTTCTATTTATTCATGGGGGCCCAAGCATGCCGCTGCCAGGGGTAAGCTGTAGATCTCGGGATTACACGGTGGCAACTTCCACTAAGGAACTTATTAAACATTATGTACTTGTATTTTGGGACCAGAGAGGAACAGGAAAGTCATATCATCCAAGCATCCCTAAGGAATCAATGAATCTCTCTCAGTTTATTTCTGACGCAGAAGAGCTTGTCGATTATCTCAGGAGCCGTTTTAATCAACATAAAATATTTATTGCTGCACATTCATGGGGAAGCGTGATCGGACTATCCCTTGCAGCAAAAATCCCTAATAAATTGCATGCTTACGCAGGAATTTCTCAGATTGTAGATTGGCCTGAAAACGACCGACTTTGTCGGGAATGGGCAATAAACGAAGCAAAAAAGAGAGGTAACAAAAAAGCTGTTGCTGAATTAACCCTATTAGGAGAACCACCTTACACGAAAAGCTTAAAGCAATGGGGACAATTACGAAAATGGCTAATGAAATACAATTCCATGGTATATACGGATAAAGAAATTCACCATCCTCGTCTCATAGACGCTATGAAGATTATGCTTTATTCGCCTGATTATACTCTGAAGGACATTTACAATTCATTCTATAAAGGCTTCATGTTTTCTTACACACAGCAAATGATCGAAGATTTTTCGACAGTCAATTTTTTAAATACCGTAAAAAGTACCGATATACCTATCTACTTTATTCATGGACGAAAAGATGTTCATGTTTACGGCTGCCTAGTTCAGAAATACTTTGATCAATTGAACGCCACCAAAACAAAAGAGTTATTCTGGGTCGAGAAGTCATCGCATATGTTTCATCCTGACGACGCCAAAAAGATTGAAAATATACTGATAAGTATGCAGGAGGTAAAATATAGCTAATACATAGGAAAACCCAGCCCTTATGTGGACTGGGTTATATGTATGAACCTTATTACCTTATTAATCCAACCATCCCTTGTTACGCGCGATATCAATTGCTTCAATTCGCGTATTCGCACTAAGCTTCCCAATCGCTTCCGACATATAGTTACGCACGGTTCCGTAGGATAGGAACAACTGCGCACCAATTTCTTGAAGTGTTAATCCTTGAGCTGCCAACTTCATAACTTCACGCTCACGAGCTGATAGTGGACATTGATCCTCCCATACCGCAAGAGACAACTCCGCATTAATAACGCGTTTCCCCTGATAGACCTGGCGGATTGCATCAGATATTTCCTCACTGCCAGTATCTTTAAGCATGTATCCATATACGCCTGACTGCATAGCGCGCTGAAAATATCCGGGGCGCGCGAACGTGGTTAGGATAATTACACGACACGTAACTTTGGTATTTTGAATCCATTCCGCAACATCCAACCCTGTTTTTAACGGCATTTCTATATCCAATACAGCGATATCTGGCTGATGTTGCTGTATTAAAGATATCGCCTCTTCTCCATTTTCGGCCTCTCCGACGACTTCAATGTCATCTTCTAATGAAAGTAGGGTTACTAATGCTCCCCGTAATAACCGTTGATCTTCTCCCAGAATAATTCGAATCATTTATATTGTACCTACTCTCTCATCACGTATAGTTCGGGGTATATGTATCGTTATTTCAGTTCCTTTGCCTGAGGATGAAGATACCGAGATGCGACCATCTACAAGGACAAGCCGTTGCCGTAATCCAGCCATACCATTGCTGCTGGTTGAGACTTGTTCCGGGTCCATCCCAATGCCGTCATCACTAACGGATACACGGACTTCCCCTTCTTGAATATCTAAGTGAACTTTACAGCTTGCTGCTTGGCTATGGCGAACCACGTTCGTTATGAGCTCGCGAAAACACATCGCTAAAATCGTCTCCTGCAGCGGTGTTAACGGTAGAGAAATGTTCGCTATAACATCTCGTTCTACATATGCGGTTGGACTAGGGTCCGATACCGATCGATAGTTGAACTCCATAGGAATACCCGCTGCTGAACAAAGTGAAATTGCGTGATGAGATTCATCGACGAAATACGCTACTTTCATCTCCGTGACCAATTCACGCATTTGCTTCAAGGCGGCACGCGCCGTTTCTCGTATTTCACTCGCTTCTCGTGCAGCCTTCTCGGGTTGACGTTTAACCAGCTTCTCTACGACTTCCCCTTTTAATGCGATTAAAGATAACGTATGCCCCAGTGTATCATGTAATTCACGCGCAATCCGCTGTCGTTCTTCCTGTTGCGCCATGCGTTCCACTTGAACGGCTGCCGCTTCAAGTCGCTCTGCCATCTGCTTATATTGCATGGAAGCTCGAATTATAAATGGCATAACTGAAACGCCAAATAAAGGAGGCAGCAAACCGATCCACAATTCTGGACCTGCATGACCAACGTATGGAACAACAATCGCTCCCATTCCTATGGCGAATAAGATGGATATGGAGATCATGATCGGCAATTTTTGTTTGCTGAGCGAATTTGCGATTAGAAATCCAACAAATGTATACATCGGGTGAAATATAGCACCTAATATCAAGGTAATGGCCACCTGAGCTACGATGATGTGCAGAGCCCACTTGGAAGTATAATAGAATTGTCGAAAGAGTATAACGAACAATCCAAGCAGCACAAAACCTAGCCACTGCATCGATGATGGTTCTCGAAGCAGAAAATAGATGGGTATACAGAGATTGGTTAGTAAAATGTAAGGGGCGACCCCTTCCGATTCCGGAAACAGCCGCCAAGTTACTCGATTCAATTATACCGCTTCCCGTCTGTTAAAAATATAAACTGATAGTACCATACATGCGAGAGCACAGCCTATCAAAATTACGACATCGATACTTGCTGGCGCATTTCCAGCAACCATATTCCACGCTCCATTCGCGTAACGGTGCGAAGGAAGCCATTCTCCGATCGATCGCATCCACTTCGGCAGTGAGCTTAGCGGCATCCACAATCCACCCATGATCGCAAGTGCCATCTGCAGCATATTCGCAATCGCCATCGTTGTATTCGCATTCTTCAGAGTTCCTAACAAAGCGCCTATGGCAAGGAAAGGTAAGCTTCCAATCCATAACCACAACCCGCAAGTGATCCATTGACCTGTCGTAAGTTGTATATCATATACCAAACCAGCGGACAAAAAGATAAATACGATAACGATCAATTGAATGGCCATTTGTGCAACAAGTTTGCTGCTAATCCAGACGGCCGGAGTAAGTGGAGTTAATCGAAGCAATCCTACCCATCCATCTTGATGCTCAAACGATAGACGAATACCAAATTGACTCACCGCTGTACCGATCAAGCTGAATGCGGTCATGGACATGAGCGAGAATACGCCCCATGTTGTCGATTGAATGGATTTATCCGCTCCATTCAGACTAGCAAATAAAAAGTAGAATGCTAGCGGCATTGCAATGGAGAACAGTAAGAAGAATGGGCTACGGATGATTCGTAGACTTTCTGCTTTGGTCTGAGCAATGAACATATTTAACATGATAAGGTTCCTCCTAGTAAGCTCTTTTGTTATTCAAGGTAGATGGGTTTGTATCCGTCAAACTTCGAAAAGCTTCTTCTAAACTGGCTGATTGTACATCAATATCTGTAATTCCCCAATTGGACTGCATCAATGTAAATAACAATTCATCAGTCTGATGTGCGTGAAGACGAACTCGCTGCCCGGAACACTCTGCCTTTTCTACGCCGGGCAATTGCAGCCATTCATGTTCTTCATGTGCATTCGCTACCCGAAAAGAAATCGTCCGAAGCGCTGCCTGTGCTTTTAACATTTCAGGCGTTCCTTCCGCGACAACCCGACCACTCGCAATTACCGCAATGTGGTCAGCGACCGCATCCGCTTCCTCCAAATAATGCGTGGTTAAAAGTACCGTACGACCGTCACTTGCCAGTGCTCGGATCGTGTCCCAGAAGCGCCCGCGAGCTTCGACATCCATCCCTACCGTTGGTTCATCGAGCAGGATGAGTTCCGGATTGCCTGCTAAGCTCTGCGCGAAAGCCAATCTTCGGCGCTGTCCTCCTGACAGAGAGGAAGCTCTTCGCTTCGCATCCGCATGAAGACCTGAAATATCAAACAACCGCTCAAGTGACATCGGATTCCGGTAATAACTGCGGAAGAGTTGTAGCACTTCTTTGACCGTGAGCCCATCTGCTGCTTTCACATCTTGCATCAGCGCTCCGACACGTTGGCGTAATTCTTTTGATCCTGCAGGCATTCCTAGCACCTGAACTTCTCCTGACGTCGGTTTCAACATCCCGAGCATCATGGATATGGCTGTTGTCTTGCCTGCACCGTTCGGTCCGAGCAACGCCGATATTCGACCTTGTTCGAAACTGAGGTTCATATGATCAACGGCGCGAAAATCGCCGAATTGCTTCATTAGATTTATACATTCAATGGCTTTTGTCATCATTTATCATCCTTTTCAATCATCGTGTTCGTTACTTGTTGTCTTCATTGTAGCGAAGGGGCCGTAACTGCAGTTAGTGTGGGTTGTCAGAAAGTAAATATGACAAATGTCAGAAAAGAGAGAATGAACATAAAAACAGAAAAAGTGCCATGATCCCTCCACGTCTTCAGCAACACAAAAAAAGGACACCTTTGAGGTGCCCTTCTTCATGTTTGAGGAGACAAATGGGGTCGGTCCCTATTTGTAGAATGGGAAAAACAGAGGGAGTACAGCGACCATCACGATTCCTATCATGATTTGAAGCGGCAGTCCCACCTTGAGGTAATGGGTGAATTTGTAGCGGCCGGCCGACATGACAAGTGCGTTCGGCGGCGTAGAGAATGGCGATGCAAAGCACATGCTCGCACCGATCGATACAGCAAACAAGAACGGATAGGGATTAACGCCAAACTGAAGAGCGGCCCCCAGTGCGATTGGTGCTAACAACACCGCACACGCTGTATTGCTAATAAACAATGTAAGGATCGATGTGATCAAGTAAATGCCTGCAAGCATCACCAAGGGTCCGTAGTCGCCCAATAAATGGACCATTCCATCGGAAAGCAGCTTTGCGGCCCCCGTTTTTTCGATCGCAATCGACATCGGAATCATCCCCCCTATAAGCACGATACTCTCCCAGTTGACCGTCTTATAGGCATCCTCCATATTGCGCACACAACCGAATACGACCATTAACACCGCAGCGATCATCACCGATGCTACAGCGGGGATAAAGTCTGTGATCAATAGCAGCACCATCAACAGCATAATTCCGGCTGCAATCGGCGCCTTATTGTCCATTGTCACCTTACGTGATTCTTCAATCGGCTGGCCAACTACGACGATATCCGGTTCATTCGCCAGCAAAGCAATGTCCTTCCAGGTTCCCTGAACAAGCATCGCATCACCGAAACGCATCTTCTCATCTTTCAGGTTATGCAGAATGTACTGGTCCTTCCTTTGAATGCCCAGAATGTTTACACGATATTTTTCTCTGAAGCCTGACTCCTTGATCAGCCTGTTTATTAGCCGAGAGGTAGGAGTGAGCATCACTTCGGCAATCCCGACATCATTCGTTGCATATTGCACGATGTCTGTCGATTTGTTCTCTGGAATTTGATGATCCAGCATCAGCAAGTCATAATCGTTAGCAAATTCCTCGACACGCTCGATAGGACCGTGGACATACAAAATATCCTCTTCCTGAATGACCGTCTCTGATGTAGCGATTTCTTGGTTAATTGTTTTGAAAAACTGGTTCTTGGCTGAAATTCTCCGTCGAATTTCAATAACATTCAGTTCGTATCGGGCAGGAATTTCGAGTTCTTGCAGTGTCTTGGAAGAGATTGGCGAGTTGGCTCCTACTTGTACTCGATAAAGGTTCTGCGTCAACTGGTATTCCCGTGCCAGTTCCTGAAGCGAACGTCCATGGCGACGATTCTCTGCACCTCGATCATTCTTCGGGAGAAATCTGCGCAGAAACAGCATCGACAATAATCCTACCGCTATGCAAACAAGACCAATCGGCGTAAACGTAAAAAAGGATACACCCTCATATCCGGCTGCAAGCAAAACATCCTGAATGACCAGGTTCGGCGGTGTTCCGATCAAGGTCAGCATTCCACCAAGACTGCTTGCAAAGGCCAGCGGCATCAGAAATCTTCCCGGATTGGTCTTTGCGCTTTTCGCCAAACTTACAACGATGGGCATCATCACAGCGATTGTTCCTGTGTTACTGACAAATGCACCAATCAGTGCCGTGACAATCATAATCATCATGAGTAGCCGGGTCTCGTTCGTACCTGCCAGCTGCAGCATCTTGTTGCTCAGCAGCTTGGCCAACCCAGTCTGAAAAATCCCTCCACCCACGATAAACAAACCCACCATCATAATAACAACGGAATTGGAGAAGCCCGATAATGCCTCACCGGGTGTTAGAATTTTGAATAGCATTAATACTATCAATGATCCTATGGCAACCAAATCGGATCGTACTTTCCCGGATATGAACAAAATTGATGCTATTGCTAATACAACCAGGGTAATGATCATCGAGCCATTCACGTACAAAGGCCCCTTTCTATATCTTTATTGACTGACATTCCCCCCATTATAATGAGTAGTACGATGGATAAGCAATGAAATCGGATTCTTAATTTGTATCATACTCAACCGTAAAACAATTGCTGTCAAAATATATGAGATCTCCATGATCGTAATTCCAAACGGCTTGAAGGTGAGTTGGCTGTTTGATTTCTCCAATCGACTTGTAGTCTTTAAATTTAACCGACCATCTCACTTGCTGAATTGCCCCATCGGCAGATATGATGGATCTATCTTCTGTTGTAAAGGAAAGTAGTTCCCCATTCTCATTGAAAGTGAAGATCCCGCTTGCCGATAAGTCGTTATATGATATAGTCGCCTTTGCATGGGTATCATCCACTGCCTCCCAAGTAATATAAGGCTGTAAGACAGCATTTGGCATGATTAAAGATTCCGAAAGAAAAGTCACTAGACAAGCTTTATTCATTTCCTCACCTTTTTGATTAAACAATGTAACTACTTTAGCCAAAACTCCCTTCATGCTGCCATCACCATCCGTATACTTATCAAACCCCTCAAATGGTATTCCATACATAGCAGTGTCAATATAGGCAAATCTTATAGGCTCGTGAACAAAGTTATACTGAGTGTAGTCTATTTTTAAAGCTGGTTTCTCTGGAGACATAATAAAATCCACATTTTTAAATGCCGCTTTCATGTAGGACATTTTGGGAGTGCCGATGTATCCACTATATTCAAAATATTTACGGACAGGATGCGGCAATTCTTTAACGTCATCTAACGTAAAAACATCATTTACAGCTTTAGAGTTATTGATATGTTCTGTTACTACTTGATTAAATGCTGTTTTGGTCTTGGAATAGGGTACATTAAAAAATACAATAATTCCAACGACTATAACTGCAATGATCGCAACGATCATCCACATTATTTTTTTAGCCCCTTTCCTCTTCATCATGAGCATTCTCCATTCTAATCACGTTATCAGCTAACTTACGGACTCCTTCATATAATCCATCCGTCAAATTTTCATCAAATGCATCAAACAATGCATCCATAAATTGAACCTCTTTTTCACTTCTACTTTGGAAATACGTCATACATTTAGGCGTAAGGTGAATTCTAAAGATTCTTGCGTCATCGTCATCTTTCATTAGTGAAAAAAAGCCCTGCCTCTCAAGAATAAGGGCCATTTTCTTAACATTTTGTCTGGAGTTTCCAATCATCTCGGCCACCTCGCTTATGGTCGGAGATGGTCGCCCAAACTTTGAAATAACGGCGATCAACAACCATTGCTTTAGCGTCACATTCTCATCTAATTTGTCACCAAGAACCTGTAATCGGTTTGCCAAAGTGAGAATACCACCAAAGATGTAAGCTTTTTTCTCTATTTCAGTCAAAATAAAATACCTCCGATCCTAAAAGGTAACTAGTTACTAATATTATATGTAACCAGTTACCCTTTTGCAAGTTAGAATACTAGTGAGTGCTTCCAAGACCTAATTGTCACTAAAAAGGATTCTACGGATGACGACTAGAAATAACCTAAATACATTTGTAATCAGGAGGATACTTTAGTGCAATCATTTGACATTAAACGGGTTTGACGATAGCCCGCATACCCAAGATGGTGCTGGGGAGAGTGATTCTCAAGGCACACCAAATTGTTTTTGCTAATATGGTAAAATTCCCAAAATTAAAAAAGCGACCTTACGAGGTCGCTTTTTTGCTTATATTGGTGGGGGTAAAGCGTAGTTTTGCTTCGTTATGCCGGCTTTCCGGCTTACAAGTTTAGTTCAGTTTCTGACCACAATTCGGGCAGAAGTTAGCCCCTTCGTTTTTCGCACCGCAGTTAGGGCAGAAGTTGGGCTTTTTATTACCTTCAGGAGTAGAGGAATCAACTGGTGCAGGTTGCTGGGGTTCAACCGGAGGCTTTTGATTTTGGTTCATATTTTTCATCATTTCATTCGCCATGTTCATCCCCATCATCATGCCTGCCATATCCGAAGCAGCGCCACCGCCTTGTACTTTTCCGGATGCAATACCGTCCGTCATGCTAACCTGTTGATACTTTTGCAGATTACCGATCATTTCATGGGAAGCTGTCTTCGTAATCATATCTTGAATCTCTTTAGGATAATTGAAGCTCATCACTTGAAAGCCGGTAATCGTCATTCCGTTGTCCATCACTTCCATATCCAGATCTTCACGAATGCCTTTGGCAATTTCAGAAGCATTCGCCTGCAGATTAAACATGTCTTTCCCTTCTCTACTGATCCACTTCATTAACAACTGATCCAAAATGGAAGTAATGCGGATTTTAACATCCTCAACAAGATAACTGTCTTTCATCCCGGCAATCTTATCGATAAACGTAACGTAATCGTTCACTTTAAAATTAAACGTACCATTGGCACGAATAGGCATGCCGCCTGGAAGCTGAGGAGTCGGGATCAGAACCGGATTCTGCGTCCCCCATCTGACGGTAAACTCCTTCGTGTTGACGAATAAGACTTCCACCCGCATCCCGCTGTTAAAGCCAAATTTAAATCCTTTTAACGTAGATAGGAATGGGATGATGTCCGAATCAATGCTATACTCCCCTTCATCCTCGAAAATCCCTTCGATCTTGCCGTTATTTACGAAAATCGCGTCTTGACCGGCGCGAATAACTAACTTACTTCCTTTTTTAATCTCCCGGTTGCTCCACTTCCAAAAAATCATGTCATCTCTAAATTCTTCCCATTCCACAACATTCGCAAATTGGTTTCTGAAGAACCCCATATTTTCATCCATCCCTTCCGTTAAAATGATCCTCTGCTTCCGCTATGCGAATGACCGCCTGAGGTCGTCCCTCCTCCGCCGCCTGAGCTGGAATCGCTCTTCTCAATCTTCCGTCTCGTTGTACTTGTATGAAGGTACGAGTCCTCATAATCCAGAAGTCCTGAACTACTGCTATCCTCGTATGTCCGCGAGTTTACCGTAATACGACCGCCGGAACGACGAACCATCAATGTAACGATAATCCCCCCGATGACCACTGAAATGCCCAATTGAACCCAAATATTTAATAATATATTGTCTGGGTTCACCTCTGGGTCGAATCCCATATATCTGTGTGCAGTTTCGATATACTTTTGAAATGCAAGCTTATAATCACCGTTCTTTAAATCCGGGGTGATCTTGTTACGTATCTTATCAAGTCTGTCGTCATCCAAGTACTCCTCTGCTTTATAAAATCCGGCCAAATAAAACTCTTTGTGAGTCATATCCATCATCAAAATGACCGTATTACCATGAGTCTTATCATAACCAGGTCCATTGTAATCGTAAAAATCTTGCGTCATAGCCATAACGTCGTAAGCTTCTGGGCTGTCGATCGTAACAATCATGATGTCCGTTTCTCTCTCGGCTCCGTATTCATTAGCCATAACGTTCAGCTCATCATACTCTTCCTGATTGAGCAGCCCCGCTTCATCATATATCAATGGCTTCAATTCCGCTGCGGCCACAGTGGATTCCAAAGGGACGGCCAGCAAAACTGCGAAGAAAAACAAGGCTATAGGGATCACTCTCAACCTTCTCATCAGAACTCACCCCCAAGGATCAAAAAGGCCACCAGCTGCAATGCAAGAAAAATGATGCCGGAAATACCTGCAAACCATGCGGTCACTTTCGCCTTGCTAATCGGAGGCTTGCCAACCACCTTGCCCGTCTGACCGTTCATGGCAAAGGTATACTCCGATTTATTGTATTTATAGAGTACCACCCAAACGGGAAGCAAAACATAGTCAGCACGCTCTATTTCCGTATCAATTTGGACATCGGAATAGCTCACGCCGTCATATTCGTTCACCGTAGAATCAATATAAGAATCAATATATTTGTATATTTTTTCTTTAGCCCGCGGTAAAAGCTCCTCATCGTCATAGCTATATTTCTCAGCAATGTAACCAGCAAGATACGGAGTTTTAAAGTCTTCTAGTCGATCGTAAGGAAATGGCTCTAATTTATCCATCAGATCATCATTCATTTTTTCCGCAGCATCAATCGGTACCTTTACATAATCCAGACAGATTTTTCGGTATATTTCATAATAATCCGTTTCTGTATACTCGTAGTCACCGCTTGTGTAGCTACTCACTTTCGTACCACGGCCATGAACCTCTACATCATTATGTAAATCATATAGCCAGAAAGGAACATACAACCCCGTTATTCCCTTGATTCGATCCGCTGACATAAACCCCCTTGGTGTCAAAATGCCTTTTCTGCACCATTTTCGGAAGGCTTTCATCGCTTGTTCCTTACTAATTGAAAAAGGGATGATCTTCGCGGGAGCCAGTTTCCCGGTCAGTCGATCGCCGAGAACAACGGCTGAACCACAAAAGCTGCAGGTCGTTGCACTCGTCTCCGCATCGGTCATAATAACAGCTCCGCAGCTATTGCAATGATACTCCCTGGCCTTATCCTCTTCTGAAAAAACATTTTTCTTCAGAGGATCAGAAATTTTCTCAATATTGTCTTTTCTTCCGCAACTGTGACAGGATAACATCCCTGTTTCAACATCAAAAACCATGCCACTACCGCAGTTTGGACATTTGTATTCGATAACCGGCATCTGCTCACCTCAATAACAAAAGAATTGGTTATTCATGCTTTTTCATTTTTGCTTTGATTGCAGCCAACTCATCTTCGGCATTTGTAGTCGTATTCGTATCCGTGCTCGTCTTCTTCTCCAATTGTGCGATCAGGTCATCCAGATCGTCTTCCTTTGCTCCTGCTCTAAGTTCAGCCAGGGCCATCGCTTCATCTAAAGCGTGGTTCGCTTTCTCTTCCATCGCGTTAAAAGCAGCGTTCGCACCGCCCAAGGAGGAGCCGCTTGAATTCATTTGTTGCTGCGCCTTAGCAGCGGCCATCTTCCCTTTTAGCTCCGTACGCCGCGCTTCCAGCTGTCCCATATCCGACACAAGCTTATCCTGCATTTGTTTCATACTCACGTTGTTTGTAGACGCTAAGTCATAAGCGGTTTGTAATTGGTTTTGCTTCTCTACCTGCATTTCCTTTCTATCCAGGAACTTTAAGGCGTCCTCATTATTACCGGCTTCCACTGCCTTCTCAGCATAATTTTGCAGCTTTTTGATCTCGGCTTTGCATTCATCCAATGCTCTTTTCGCCCTTCTCTCATCCGCTAACACCGATGCTGTTTCCGCTTTAACCTTGCCTAGGTCACTGTTTAAGTTCCGCATGTAATCAACAATCGTCTTCTCCGGATCTTCTGTCCTATCCAATAAAGCGTTAACATTGACTTTCATAATATCCCTAAATCTCGACAAGATTCCCAAAATGAGCTCCCCCTCGAAAAGATTATATCCCATCTTATAATACATTAGATCCAGGTAAAAGGTTTCATTTCCCGAATTTTGTTGTAATTCTTTGAACGCAAAAATACCGTCAAAAGCGTCACAGAAGATGCAACTGACGGTACTTACATACACATGATTATGAAATAGTTCATTATTTTGAATGACTTTTATTTACGGCGGTGCTTCGTCATTCGGTTATACATTACAAGCGCGGCAATCATCATGGCAATAAAACCAACGTTACTTGCTGACTCAGGCGACATGCCAAACATGGCGCAAAGGTTTGTAAACAAGCTGTTCGTAAGCAGCGCAACCGCAATCAACATCACCGGACGCAACGCGTTATATCTTCTCATCCCCGCAACACTCCTGACCCAGTTCTCACAATGAATCCAGAACTCTCGATATAATAGACTATTAGATGCCATTATATCATGAATAGGGATGCGTTTACATTTTACTACTGATATGCAGAACAAAAAGAAGGGACACCACAATGGGTGTTCCTTCTGTGTCCCTTCTGATGGCAACAAAACAAACCAGCCCGGAGAAGTCTATGCTTTCCCGGGCTAGATTGTTTTGTTCTGAAGAGTACCTTCCTCAATGAGGGGCGTAAATCACTCGTTATTTATGGTGAATTTCTTAATATTGTCCTCTAGATCGTTAGAGAGTCCCTTGAGCTGAGACAGATAACCTGCCACGTCATCAATCGTAGCCAGCTGCTCCTCGGCTGCCGCGGACACGTCTTGGGTAATAGCAGCATTTTCTTCAGTAATCGCTGAGATATTGGTGAAGACGTCCGTGAGTTCATGCCGCTTTTCAACCATCACCTGGATATGGCCGTCAACCTTGCTCGTCTTGTCCATTTGGCTGTCTACGGAGACCATGATATCGTTAAAGATCGATTCGGTTTCCCGGACCGCCGTTTCCTGGTCCATAAACAGCTCGCGTGATGTGCCAATGGCCTGAACAGCTGCTCCCACCTGACTGTTTACATTTGAAATAATGTGGCTGATATTATTCGCAGCGGAAGTTGATTGCTCAGCGAGCTTGCGGATCTCGGCAGCTACAACGGAGAATCCGCGCCCATGTTCACCTGCTCTTGAAGCCTCAATGGACGCATTTAGGGCCAGCAGATTCGTCTGTCTTGAAATTTCAAGAATAGTGACAAGTATGCTACTGATTTCACCAGCGCTTTCACTCACATGATTAATGGCTTGTGCTGTTTCCTGTGAAGATTGCAGTGTACTGTTAAATCTTCCTACCAACTCCTGCACAATGACTATGCCGCGTTGATTCAGTTCACCTGTGCGACGAGCAATATCCAGTATTTCCTGAGTGGATGCCGTGACCTGATCGATCGCTCCGCCGAGTTCGTCGACTTTTTCGGAGCCCTCCATAACAGTATTCGCCTCATCGCTTGAAGCGGTGGAAAGCTGAATGATTGACTCGGTAATTTGCGAGGAAGCCTTTTGAGTCTGATCCATACTGTCTTTAAGGTTGACCGCCGATTGAGAGACGATATGCCCCGAACTAGAAATCCCACCGATCATTTTCTGGATATCCTGTTTCATGGTGTTAATAGCCCGTACCATGGTACCTACTTCACTTCGTTTGTTCAACATGGATTGCGGAATATCGGTGGCCAGATTACCACTGCCAATTTGCTGAACATACTGTACAGCAGCATTTATCGGCTTCGTAATCGCGCCGGATAAAAACAAGGAAGCCCCGATGGCGATAACAGCGATAATAGCCATGACGAGAACAATAATGTTCTGAATCGCATTGATTGATTCCTCTATTTCACTTTTGTCCATGATTGAGATATATTTCCACTGGGTTTCCGGTGAAACGTAAACGCTAGCGGTGTAGTTCTTCTTATTCATGGTGATTTCAAAATTTTTATCCACCATCTTGTCGATGTCAGCAAATTCCTCCACACCCAGATCCTTTATCGTTTTAAAATTAGTTTCTGGATTCTTAGGATTTGCGAGGATCGTGCCGGTTTGGTCTGCCAAGATGACATAGCCGGCTTTACCGATTTTAATGTCATTGATGGTCTTCGTCAGCGATTCCAAGCTTACGTCTACACCTTGGACACCAACGATGTTACCTGCTTTATCCTTAATGGTAACGGAAGAGCTCACGATCGGAACATTACCGGTAAAGGAAGCGTAAGCACCCGTTCGCATGACTTTATCGGGATTCTCAACTGCCTGGGTGTACCACGGTCTGGGTCTCGGGTCAAATTTATCGGTGGAAGTGCCTTGTGGCCATTGTATGTATCCTCCATCCTTTGTTCCCAAATAGAGATAAGCCACATTTGGATGCGTCTTGGAATAATTCAAGAAGAAGTTATAAATCTGTGATTCCATACCTGCCTTTTCTGATGGAGTCATTTGAATAGTTCCGTCTTCTCCTATTGCATTCACATAGGAGGTGATGGAACTGTCGATCTTTTGGATGACCGGCTGCTTGGCAAAGTATTCAACCGATTCATTCACGGTATTGAAGTACAGGTTCATAGCGCCGCTAACTTGCTTGATTTCCTTTCGGGTAGCTTCATAGAAGTTCTCCTCCATGTCGTGCTTAACTCTCTGATTTATCGCGAGGCCCAGCGATAATGTCGATAGCAATACCAGGATGACCATCGTCACCAGTAGTTGAAGCTTCAGATTCCACTGCAGTTTCTTTCTCAAGTTGTCTCTCCTCCATTTTTTAAACATTGAAGTATCGTCTTCACATACTATCGGCAAAAGATCAGTTTTTGTTAAATATTGTCGAATATTTTGCGGAATAAAAGGGACTTTTGTCGGATTCTATTCATTTTTTCGGGAGAAGGTACGATAACTATTAAGGGGGAGAAAAACAAAATGAGCATTATGAACTATTAAAAAGACATCAGGAGGTAAGACACGTGAGTAAAAAAGTTTTAAATTTCAAAACTTTACTAGCTATTTTGCTAGTTGCTGCGATTTTTCCGTGGAATCATGCAAATGCCGAAATAGCGAAAAATACGTTTGATCCGTTTGAGAAAAGCATCGATGAAGTCGCAAATGCTTTGAGCTCAAAGCAAATTACATCGGAAGAACTGGTGGAATACTATCTGAAACGTATTGAGGCCTTTGATAAACAAGGCCCTGCTATAAATTCCATTATTACGATTAACAACCAAGCTCTTGAAACAGCAAAGGCACTTGATACCGAGCGCAAATCTAAAGGACCAAGAGGCAAGCTTCATGGCATTCCTTTTGTCGTAAAAGATAATTTTGACGTTGTTGGCATGCCGACAACAGCCGGATCTGTAGCGCTGAAGGATGCCTATCCTACTAAAAATTCATTCACCGTACAGAAACTTATTGATGCCGGAGCCATTGTCATTGCCAAAACAAATATGTCCGAGCTCGCCGCTTCCTACGGCAGACTGGGCTATAGTTCCATGGGTGGTTTGACGCTCAATCCTTACAACCTGAACCGTGATGCTTCCGGTTCCAGCAGTGGTAGTGCTGCAGCTGTAGCAGCTAACTTTGCCGTATTCGGACTTGGAACGGATACTTCTGGTTCCGTTAGAGGTCCAGCCAATGTTACCGGCCTAGTAGGTATCAGACCGACTCTAGGATTGACCAGTCGCAGTGGTGTTGTCCCTTCCTCGCTTTCTTTGGACGTAACAGGTCCATTGGCGCGCAGTGTCACGGACGCAAGCTCAGTACTCACTGCAATGGCTGGAACAGATAAAGAAGATAAAGCGACGAAATTTGCGAAGAATCATGTTCAAGACTACGCCAATGCGCTGGACGTTTCTTCGCTGAAGCATGCTCGTATCGGCGTGGCAACTGATTTCTTTGGTGACAATGCTGAAGTAGATGCTATCACGAATCAAGCTATTGCGAAAATGAAAAGCATGGGAACGGCTGTCGTGCCTGTAACATTCTCCGAGCAAACCAAATACCTCTGGACTCCAATTCTTGGACCGATAGGGGATGCGGAATTCAAAAGACAGTTTGAAAAATATTTGAGCACACTTCCTTTCGGCGCACCCAAAACACTGCAGAAAGTGATCGACATCAGTGAGTCTCCTGAAGTATTGAACTCAGCGACGCCTGTTAACCCTGCGCGTCTGGAAGGCTTGAAGACAGCATTGGCACAAGCTGATACCCTGTATTCCAAAGAGTACAAGAACATCATTAATAAAGAAATTCCAGTAACTCGTGAAGAAATCACAAAAATAATGAAGGACAACAAGCTGGACGCCCTTGTTTTCCCTACAATGTCCTGCCCTGCTTCAAACCGCTTTGACAAAGAGGATCCTACCTTTGTCTGCACAGCATATGATACCTATACAGCAAGTTACGTGGCATCAACTACAGGCTTCCCTGAAGTAACCGTACCTGCGGGAACAGTGGAAGCGGGAGTACCGGTGGGCATCTCGTTCTTGGGAACAGTATACAGTGAGCAAAAGCTGCTTGACCTTGCTTATTCCTTTGAGCAAGCTACCAAAGCCAGAACAGTTCCTGTAAATACACCGAAATTGACACAATAATTGCATTACAGCATCTGCAAACGGTCCTTCTCTCCCTTTAATTATGTAGGCTGATGCAACTGAATAGAAAAGGTTACAGGTCAGCTATGAAACCGCTCCGCTAAATGCGGGGCGGTTTTTTACACGTTTTGGACTTGATCAGAAGACCCGTACTTCAGAAAAACAAATGGCAGTTGCCCTTGAAGTGCTGGGCCTTCAATTTTCACAATGTTTGGGATATTCGTTGGAGGGGTAAGGAGGCGGTCATCCTGGCGGAAGACCAGAGGGTGGTTTCTTCCTTTGGAGACCAGGAGGTGGTCCACGGTCTTGGGATCCAAAATGGGGGTTTTAATACTTTTATGGAGTAAAAGGCAGCCGCCCCCATAATGAAGGGGCGGCTGCCTTTTACTCCAAACCTCTATTATTGCAGATGCATATCCTGACAGCTGCTTACATCTGAGCACCCGTCTGATAATTGAGCAGCTGTCTGAAGGTGCCTTTGTTCTCCTGCGACAGTTGCTGATAGCCGCCTTGCTGTATAACCTCACCCTGTTCCATGACGATTACCTGATCCGCATTGCGGATCGTAGACAGTCGATGAGCGATGACGATAATAGTCATGCTTCCTTTCAGAAGCTCCAGCGCATTTTGAATCAGTCGTTCATTCTCGCTGTCCAGTGCGCTTGTCGCCTCATCCAATACAAGAATGGCAGGACGCTTCAAGATCGCTCTTGCAAGCACAATCCGCTGCCGTTCTCCTCCGGACAGGCGAATTCCACGGTCACCGATTACGGTATCCAGACCTTGCGGTAGCTTACGCACAAATTCATCGGAGGCTGAGAACTTCAAAGCTTCCCACAACTCAGAATCATTAGCGGAAGGAGCGACCAGCTTCAGATTATCCCGAATACTCTCATTAAAGAGAAAGGGATCCTGTGACACATATCCGATTGCGCTGCGCAGTGACAGAAGCTGCTGCTCATTTCGAAGTGACACTCCATCAATCATTACCTGTCCATTCTCCGGTGGAATCAGTCCCATCAACATATCGATGAGTGTGCTTTTGCCTGCACCGGATTTGCCAACGATTGCCGTCATGCGATTCGCGGGAATGCGTACATTAATGTCCCTTAAAGCAAATACTGGCGTACTGGAATCGTACCGGTAGCCTACATCCCGGCATTCAATTCCCTTATGCATACGAAACGGGTTGGGTTCTGATCTAGAGGCCGATTCTCCGAGCTCCTTGTCCGCCTCGTATTCCATTTGCAGCTTACGCATGGCTTGAAAGGCAGGAAAATTGGATGCAAGCTGCTCCGTATTCGATTGAATACTAATAAACCTTGGCCATAAACGCGAGAAAATAAGGACAATTATAATCAATTGCTCAGCCGGTGTCTTGAGAACCTCAAGCGCCAGATAAACGAAGCCGGCAATCAGCACAACGGATGATAGGCGATAAATAAGCTGGGACAGCGAATTAACCCTCCCGAATTGAATGAAGTTATCTTCCATTTTTCGAGATAAGTTGCTGAACCAGTTCATATGGGACTGCTCTAGTCGGTTACTTTTGATATCCTTAATGCCGTTGAAATGTTCACTGATTCCTGCAAAATAATATTTAGACAGTTCTGTTGTCTGTTCACCAATACGCTTCGACTTTTTGATAAACTTGCGCCCGAACAGAGCCAGCAGTCCACCGCTGAGCAGGACGACCATAGTTAGCATAGGAGACAGCCATAGTGCAAGGCCAATCTGTATCATCGTAAATAAAAAGGAAGAAATCATTTGTAAGAATAGAAAGATACCCTGATTCACACGCCCAAGCTCATTAGACATCACATGGTTAAAATCCGACCTGCGCTTACGAAGGAAAAACTCCCATTTAGCCTGTATTAATCCCTGATACGTCTCAATTCGAAGCGTACGGATAAAGCTCTGCAGTATTTTCGAATTCAATAACATCTGACTTCGCTGGAGAAGCGCCTGCCCTCCCACAATGACAACATATAAAGCCAGCACAATCGGCAAATTCAGTTCAAATGACCATGACTTGATTTGGGTAAGCAGAGAAGAGATCAACGGTATCCCATCCATATTAGTTTGAAATACGCCTATAATACTGAGGAGAGGAACGATCAAATAGATGCCAATACCATCCAATAAACTGATGAACAAAGTCATACACATATTTATGTATAGTCTAAACCCTGCGACCCGACGGAGCTTACGAAAAAAATAGAATAGATCCTTCAATTCAAAAACTCCTTATGCAGATTACCGTTCTATAGGCGCTAAAGCCTCAGACTGTATACCACTCCCGAATATTCCTACGACGGCATACCTTTCGTGTCCTTCTTTACCTGTTAAAATGTAAGAACCACTGCGGAGCCAAGCGTGAGCAGCCATCTGCCCCTTGTCATCCCGGCCGCTTCCCAGATAAAGTGTGCTCGGAATCCCTCTTCGTTCAAGCATCTTCATCGCTGCGATGGCTTTGACCAAACACTGGCTCTCCCACCACGTTACACGACTCATCGTATGGACAGCCTTTGAAATTTTACGCAGCAGTAAGAGGTCCTGCTCCGTATAGCCTGTATAAGGTGTCTCCTTCATATGTTCCCCCAAGGAAGGAGCTACTTTGGAGAAAGGGAGCAGCTTGAGCACTCTCCCCCACGCTAGATAAAAGTAAGCTTCGACGAACATCCGCTTCGCATCTGAAGGATAAGACATAAATCTGCGTACTTTCTTATAGAAACGCATTACTGCTTTCTCACCTGCACGAGTCCCTCAGCTGTAAGCTGCTTCAGGAATATTTGTACTTGCTGCTCGCACACCTCAGGTTCAATCTCATACTCGGACACTAGTTGCTCAACCATGCTAGCGATAGTGACAGGAGAAGAAACAAGCTCCCATATCCGGCCGCCGATCTGACCGAGATTATAATACTTGCCATTTTCGATGCTCAGCATCACCTTTTCGCCATCCATATCACTTACCAGGAAACCTTCGGATTGTACGATAAGATCATCTACCGTGATTAATTCAGCGCTCATGGATAGGAACCCCCTTTTTATAAAACAAGATAAGTGCATAATAGTTACAATATGTATCATTATAACAAATCAATGTTCCAATATGTATACAAAAAATAAAAATATACTTTTATTAGGGGGAAGAATTCGTTTCATACATACAAGGGGAGTCAAGCCACATTTTATAGTCGTAGCAAAACGTGCTGCGGTAGCGAGGATTCTGACAATCTAACAGTAACTAGTAGTTAACTGCCCATAGGGTGCACTTATTACAATTGTCAGTAATATAATAATGCAGCTGCAAAGGAACTTTACGATAACAAAACCCCACTGAGGTGGTGAAAAGATGAATAGTATACCGGATAAAGTTTATGTTGAAAATTTCCCCAGAAATATAACTGAAAAAGATGATACACAAAGAATTCAACGTGCTATTGATTATGCAAAAAATCAAGTTCTTGGCAGTAATTCTATTGGAGGAAGTGCATATTATAGTAATGCAATACCTGTCGTATTTAAAGCAACTCAGTATATAACAAGTTCACCTATTAAGATTTATAAAGGTATTTATCTCGAATCAGAAGGGCAAACCTACCTGGTGGCCAACCCGAGCGATAAATCAATTGATTGCATTAATGCAACAGCTCAAGCAACGCAATTCAGAGCAGAGAACATCAGTTTTATTGGGTATAATACCGCGCTTTATCTTACAACAGGTAACGTTGATATATCTAATATTCAACTAAAAGGCCTTTACTTTCATATGTGTAATGTTGGAGTAGACACTGGTAGCTTTGCTGCAAGCCGGAGCACTATTTTAACAATGACCAGTTGCAGATCGTGGAAAACATCGGTTGTTGTAAAAAACTATTGCGATATGGCCTCGATGAATGATTGCTGGATTACCCATGATGGCTCAGATGGAGCAGCTATATATAACGATGGATTTCTAAATATTAGAGGGGGGGTTTTTGTATCACTTCCTCCACAATCTGGAGCAAATCCCAGATGGATTGATTGTTATGAAAGTTCAGGTCAACATAGTGGTCTATTTATTGATGGTGCACGCTTCGGAGGTGAAGGAGGAGGTGGCTATCCAATTGTATATAATTTTATGCCCCCTGTACTTAACTTAGCCAATAACGAAGGCAATGTAATTTCAATACAGAATAGTCTACTTTCTTCAGCATCAGGACCAAGGGATTCCAACATTATTTTATTTAATCTCCCCAATAGGATTAGCATTAAAAACTGCTTTGGATTCACTGACTTACTGAATGGAATTGTATCGTGTGCACCCTCTTTTAATCCTGATCTGTTATCTTATAGCCCCTATATTTCAATTGAATTTGATGATTCGGTTTACCAGGCATTAGGTATTAAGAGATTTGACACCCGATTAGAACGCTTCTTTTCTAGTGGAAATCGTAGGTTCAGGCGTACCTTCGGTTTAAGCGAGAGACAACTAATACCTACAACATCCATAAATGGTAAAGCGATGATTACCATTGATATTGAGCAACTTAACGGAAATAAGTTAGAACAACAGAGACAACTTGGATTTGCGATGCTTGTTATTACAACAGCCCCCGGATCATCCAGCAATATGGGATATAAATGCATCTCGACCGCTTTAGTCACATGTGTCGGCGGAAATGACGGATCTGGTGTAGTAAAACGTCTCAACTATATCGTAAAGGACTCAATCCCAGGAGGACAAAGTTTCTCAGAAACATGTGATATTACTTCGGTATATTGGGGAACAGGTGAAACCGGGAGTGTAGATCAAGCACAATCATCAACCAACACAAAAATCACAATTGTCTTTAACTGTCCTGGAAGCTTAGCAGCAGCAGGAGTTACATTTACTCCCTTACTAGGTCTGGGTCTATAATTAAGCTTTCTTAAAGAGCCTCTGCAATTGCTCATGAATTTATTTTCACTTTGCTTCTATGGATAAAAACAGATTGAATTTTTACGGAAGGACGGGCATGATAAGCTGGTTATCATCGCGAATTTCTTACGAGTATTCATGCCCGCAGAGGCTCTATATCAAATTTCTCAATTAGCCTAGAAGACGCATCTTTAGCCACAAATTATAACGAAAGGCCTCTTTTTTTTTGTTTAATTACATATTGACATTAGCGCGGTTGCCTATGAAGGTGCTCCTTTAAAGTTACCAATTATGTTGTATCATGTCCTCTTCATTAACCTCCAAAACCACAAGAATGGTCGAAGTGGGAAGTACAGGAAAGAGAACGATCTGGGTAAAGGAAGTATCTCCGCATCCAGTGAACTTGGAAGAAGTCTCTTAAGTAAAAGGAGAGTTTTCTGTCTTCCCGTCAATACTGAATTAATACTTTGCTTATATTTAGAAGTAAAACCTTCTTCCACATTGGGACTATTTTTAATTCCATCCAGAGCCATCTGAGCCAGTTTAATTGATTTCCTACTAATTAATAACGATTGAATATCTAGGGGAATCTTAGATGATAATAACAGGTTGCTCAACAGAACTGCTTGTTCTACGTAAATTCTCCCTCCATATAATTTAAAATGATTATTTAATCTGGGGATATCTATCTGATTTTTAACTAGACGATCAATGTCTATTAACCAACGGAGACGAAACCATCCATGTCTTGCACCATGATCAGCAAGATAAGCAAATAAATCTTCATCCCCTAGGTGGTTAAACTCCTGATTATAAATCACCATTATTTTTTTGTTTTGCCAAAGCTCCTCAAATGAAGGTGAACTTATTATGTCTGGATTAAGACGCCAATGAATCTCTATTTGTGTAGAGTGTAATGAATGAAGAAATGAAATATGATGTGATTTCTTTTTCCAAAATAAATGTGCATCTGTATTATCTGGACAATATCCAAGTTTTTCCAACACTTTTTTGGTTCTTTCAACATCATTAGTATCAATTAAAATATCTAAATCTTTTGAGGTTCTATGAGATAATTCTCCATAAAGATGAAGAGCAAGAACAGGGCCTTTTAACACGATTGAACGAATCCCCTGATCATTAAGTGTTCTACAAACCACACATAATTCTCGCGTTAACTGTAACATCTTTACTGTATTATTTTTATAGAGTTGTCGAAGAGCTAACATAACCTCTTCTTGAATTAAGCTAGAGCCAATCTTATTTAATTTAACATACATAAGAGAATAGACACGATGATGCGTAACCAGCTTCAGAAAATTATCCCAATTTATATTTGAAATATATCGCTTTACTGTCTCTTCTTCCAAGATTATATCTTCGCGTAATATCAACAGCATAAAAGACATCTCATTTGAAAAATCACTTTTATCAATACTCATAACATTAAGCATAGGAAGAACCTCTCAATTCAACTTAAGTTAATAAAATGGGATTCATTTCTTTAACGCCTTTATTCATATTCGGTCTTCCTACGGAATAGTAGATCAGTTGAGTTTCTGCAAGTTCTTCTTCATCATATATATTTCGACCATCAATTAAATTGGGCGATTTTAACCATGACTGGATAAGGCAAGGTGATATATCTCGAAATTCTTTCCATTCAGTTAGTATGCATAGTGCATCTGCGTTTTCGGCCGCATTACGTGCATTCCAGCAATACTCTACCTCTTCTGCGCTAAAATTTTTCATGAAGTTCTCCGTTGCAATCGGATCATATGCCTTTACAGTTGCCCCTTTCTCTAACAGAGAAGAAATTACTTCGAAAGCAGGTGCATCTCTTACGTCATCTGTTTCTGGTTTAAAAGCAAGTCCCCAAACGGCAATGGTCTTTCCCGTTAGATCCCCCAAGATGGATTCTAGCTTTCTAATAACATTGAATCGTTGATCACGATTCACTTCTACAACCGATTTTAAGAGTTTAAAATCGTAGTCCATCTGTCCTGCGATTTGAATCAATGCTTGTGTGTCTTTCGGAAAACATGAACCACCATAACCAATACCAGCTTTTAAAAATGATGAACCGATGCGTTTATCATGCCCCATTCCAAAGGCGACCTGTGTAACATCAGCTCCCACCTTTTCGCATATATTAGCAATTTCATTAATGAATGATATTTTCGTAGCGAGAAACGCATTGGAAGCATATTTGATCATCTCAGCACTCCGAATATCAGTCACTATTATATTTTCTGTTAATGGAGTATGAAGCTCAATTAACTGCTTTCTTGCAAATTCATTAGAAGTTCCTATAATAATTCTGTCTGGATGAAGAGTATCTTGAACAGCTGTGCCCTCCCGTAAAAACTCCGGAACAGAAGCAACCTCGAATGGAAACTGCGAGTGTTTAGAGATAATTTCCCGTATCTTCTCATTTGTTCCTACAGGTACTGTACTTTTGGTTACAATAATTTTGAAACAATTTAATGACTCACCGATTTCCTTTGCAGCTTGCTCAATATAACCTAAATTTGCTTGCCCATTAGGAAGAGAGGGGGTACCTACGGCAATGAAGACAGCATCTGATTTTTGGACAGCTTCTGTTAAATCTGTCGTGAAATGAAGACGGCCCTGGTTTTTGTTCTTATCTATAAGTTGTTTTAGACCAGGTTCATATATAGGTACCTCGCCCTGGTTCAGCATTTCGATTTTGGCTTCTATCTTATCGACGCATATTACCTCATTACCAAGGTCTGAGAAGCACACACCTGATACCAATCCGACATATCCCGTACCGATCACAGATAATTTCATCCTACAAGCTCCTCTCAAGTACTTTAATTATCCCTATAAAATGGCATATAGTGAAATATTTCTGCCACTTACATTTATATTGCTGGACACGACAAATAAGCATGAATCATCCTGCCACATCTTAAAAGAATCAAGATTACCGGCTTGAATACTCATACCAAGAGGGAAATAAACGATCAATTTGCTAACGCTTTGAACCTAATAATTTGTTAGGCGTTTAATTAAGGTTACTCCTTCTAAACCTTAATACAGTGTTGTGCTATCTCATCCCAAGTATTATATAGTTCTATCACTTGATTATGTTCCTGCTTGATTCCACTCTGAACCACAATGATTTCAAGTTCAGACAAAGCTCTTATACTATGCAGTGTCTTCATCGGAATATGAAGAACATTGCCAACATTCACATCCATGAAATTTCCGTTTTGAATGAATTCGCCCTTGCCCTTAACAATAGTCCATACCTCTTCACGACTAGTATGCATTCGATAGCTCAAATTTTTACCCTTTTGAATGCTTACTCGTTTCGTTGTCACACAACGTCCGTCTTCGTAATGATGATCATCTAGTATTCGAATCCAACCCCATTGCCTTTCTTCGTACATCGGACCCTGTTCAAAATTGATGAAGTCCTTTAGACGAGGGCTTGCACTTTTATCAGACACTAAAATACCGTCAGGACTTACAGCTACAACTACATCGGATAAGCCAAGTATTGAAACTGGAATGTCAATCTCATTAATAAGATGTGTATTAGAACAGTCATCACTTATGATACCTTTACCGATTTGGCGGTTTTGCATTTCCTCTGTTAACGTATTCCATGTACCAAGATCCTTCCAATAACCTTCATAAGGAAGTACTACTATTTCGGATGCGTTCTCCAATACTTCGTAATCAAAACTGATTTTAGGAAGTTTATGATATTGCTTGGATAACTCTTCGAACTGGATAGGAATTCCTTTACGTTCCAGTAATTCAATAACATATCCAAGCTTAAACGCAAATACTCCGCAGTTCCAAAGTGCATTTTGATTTATTAATAACTCTGCAATCTCTTCCGTTGGTTTCTCCTGGAAATGGCTGACTGAGATATATCCATCACCTTTCAAAAAATTGTTGTCGTCGGATTTTGAAGGAATAATGTATCCATACTTAGTAGAAGGGTAAGTTGGTTGTACACCAATAAGAGCAATCTCAGCATTTGAGCAATTTAGTATTGACTCTAATTGCCTTACTGAATCAAAGAAATGATTCTCTACATAAGGATCAACCGGTAATATGATAATCGCTTCATCCAATCCAACTGCTGCATGGGAATATAAAAAGGTAGCTGCCAACATAATCGCTGCAAATGTATCTCTCCGCTCAGGTTCAACAATCAGAGGAATATCCTCTCCGATTTGACTTCGCATAATTTCAATTTGAGACTTATTCGTAGCGATGTAGCAGGATTCTGCTAAACCGTTTGCTGCTATTTGTCCCCACACACGCTGTACCATAGAAACAAGCTCGTTGCTATCATTCTCGAGCACCTTAAGAAACTGTTTGGACCTCGCATCATTGGATAAAGGCCATAATCTTTTGCCTGACCCGCCAGACAGTAGTACCAGTTTCATATCCAACCCTCCATTTATTTCTCGCTTTTAAATTGATATTAAAAGGGTACGATACTTATCCAACGATTGTTCTTTTCTTAAATGCCGTTCTAAATATTCTCTTCCTTGTATCCCTTTGCTCGTTAACAGATTACGATCAAGTTCATAGAGGGATTTTAATTCCTCTACTATGACTGAATAGTTTTGTGGCTCAGCAACTATTCCGCAGCCACTATGTTCAATTAATAGGCATGCCTCGCTGCCTTTCTCAAGAACCCCTAAGATTGGCTTGCCTGCAGCCATGACACCATAAATCTTGCTGGGAACAGAAACACCCTTAATTCCTTTCTGGTTTACTACCAAATGAACGTCTGCCGCATTCAATGTATATTTAATCTCTGCTTTCGGTTGAAATGGCAAGAAGAAGACGTTGCTTAGTTGATTCTGTCTCACATATGTCTCCATTTCAGATTTAACCGCTCCATCTCCAATAAACGCAAAGACAATGTCATCATAATTGGATAGATCCTCGGCTATCTTTATCAAGTTTTCTAAATCGTAATACAATCCCATATTGCCCGAATACATGACAATAAACTTATTCTCCCAGCCGTTGCATTTAATGAACTCATGCACCTTAGGATGATCTTTCGTTAGAGGGACAATCTCTTGCTCGTCGGTCCAATTGTTAATAACGGTGCTATCTGTAATTGCCTGATTAGCAAATCTTTTATACAATGTTTCTTGCATATCGTGGCCAACAGTAATAATGTGATCCGCGTATTTACAATTTATTGTATCCAGCCATCTTGCCACACGGTAAAGGGACTTGTATTTCATGTAACTTACAGCTTCAGCTTGTTCGGGATTAAAATCCTGAATATTATAAATATGTTTTGCCCTTTTGAAGAATTTTCCAATCGATCCTATCAACCCGCCTAAAATAGGAGGCGTGGAGATGGTGTAGAGGATCTGAATATCCTTTTGCTTGAGAACGGATAAATTAGCATAAAAAAAATAAGCTGCGATATATCGCAACCTACTCCATTTATTTCGTTTATTCTGTTTTGGGAGCCGAATCCTAATAATATCGATATTCTCCAATTTATCGTGCATGAACCTTTTCTTTGTATGATCCCTCATCAATGCTTCTTCCGGTTGGGCTGCTATAACCGTTATTTGAAAGTCATGTTGTATATGAAGACATAGTTCTGTCAAAAGTTGCCCAGTTGATGCATAGTCAGGATAAAAATAATTGATTACGAAAACAATCTTTGGCTTCATACGACAACCTCTTTCAATCGTTGTATCTCTTCCATTTCTTCGAACCTATGTTTCATGAAACGCGCAGGTGATCCAGCATGTATTTCATTTGAAGGCACATCTCGAGTAACGGTGCTTCTTGCGGCTACTATCGACATCACACCAATTGTGATGCCAGGATTCACAAACACATCACTTGCGATCCAAGCACCATCACTGATTTTAATGGGCTTTGTAATTAATCCGAATTTTGGATCATGAATATTATGAGTTCCGGTGCAAAGATATGAACGTTGAGACACTACGCAATGTTCACCAACTTCAATGTGATCCAGACTATAGAACTCAGCGTTATCACCAATCCATGAATAGTCCCCAATGGTTACTTTCCATGGATATGTAAATTTAGCCGTAGATCTTACCTGAACCCCCTTACCTATACGAGCACCAAATAAATGTAGAAGAAAATTACGCCATCGATACATGGGATGCAGAGAGAAACGAAACAGGCTCCCCTGGACAAGCCACCATAGTAATACGAACCACCCGCTTCTTCCTCTTGAGTATCCGTCCTGACTATACAAATCTAATCTAATCCTGTTATTTTTCATGGACCATCTTTCTCCCATTAGAAGTTGACTTACCGCTTAACAGCGTATTGTACACTTTTAATGTTGAGTTCAGATATTGTTCTCGTGTAAACTTCTGTAGAACACGTGTTTTGCTGTTAAGACCAAATCGAGTCATTTCTTCATTACTGAACATGCGTATAATTGCTTGGGCAAGAGCTTCTTCATTCATCGGAGGGACTAAATACCCTGTATCAGGAGTAACCATTTCTGGAACGCCCCCAACATCAGTCGCTACAATCGGCAATGATGCTACCATTGCTTCAAGAATAACTGTTGGAAATATATCGTATACGGACGGAAGTACGAACAAATCTGCTTGCGGTAATAAGTCAGGGACATCTCTTCGCAGTCCTAAAAAATAAACATTATTCAAAGCTAATTCGTTAGCTAAGCTTTTTAACTGTTCTTTATAACTCATCTCCGATTCAAACGCTACATCGCCTATAATTATATATTTTAAATCTGGGTTTGTTTGTTTAGTGATATGCGCTGCTTTAAGTAAGTATTCTATCCCCTTCATTGGAGAAAGACGTGCAACCGTAATAACGATCTTGTCATCATCAGCAATACCTAATTCTTGCTTCAAACTATTTGTAATTTTTTTTTGAACTGATGATTGATTTATTTCAATTCCGTTATAAATTTTGATGAGCTTATCAGAGTAGCGTTTCCCCCACTTAAACATCACTGTACTTCGATCACATAAAACAATCACTTTGTCATTGAACAAATGATTTAAGTATCCAATACATTTATAAGCAAATAGCGGTTTTCTAGGCAGTTCATGAACTGTTTGAAGGGTTGGGATACCAAGGAGCTTTCCAACTATATTTCCGCCCATCAACTCCATCTTGTGGGAATGAATAAGGTCAATTCCATATTCATTGACAATCTTTCTGAGGGACTTAATAGATCGAAACAAATTTATCAGATTACGAACGTAGTATGCAGGATCGGTCGGCTTTCCAAATACAGCCAAGGTTGTAAATATTACTTTGGCTCCGGCTGCTTCATATTTTTCAACATAGGGGCTAGGTGCGGGTAATACGACATATGGTCTATACTTTGTTTTATCCAATCCTTGAACGAGTTGAAGCAGTACAGTGTCTACACCGCCTACGTGACTGGCATAGGGCTGAATGTAAAGTATATTATTCATTTCTCGCACCTCACAAAATTGCTTTTTTAATCGCTGTCGAAACAGCTCTGGCATAAGAATTGGGATGAAGTTTTCTCCATAAACCTAAGCTCATTTTCCACCGGGAACGAACATAATCTTGGTTGTCCATTAACCAACGAAAGGCCCTCAGTAAATCATTTACATCCATTGGATCAATGATTAACCCGTTCTGCTGATCCAGGATAATATCTTTTGTTGCTCCGGCATATTTCGATGCAAGTACAAATGTATTTGTAGCCAGCGCTTCATTTACAACCAATCCCCAAACTTCAATTAAAGAAGGAAACAGCAAGCAATGACTTTGAATTAAATAATCGGTTAATTCCTCCTTTTGTTTGTATCCTTCAAAATAGATTTGGTTTTCTAAACCGATCTCCCTAACTTTTTGTTTCAATTTCTGCTCATCCGGACCAGATCCAACAATTCGTAATTCCCATGATGAATTGCCAAGCAGTCTGAGAGCTTCAATTATTTGCACTAATCCTTTTCTTTCAATAAGTTGGCCAATGAATAATAACTTCACTTTATCATTCTTGTTTGGTTTCGGTTCTATATTGACAAAATTCTCATGATACTTGTTGCGGTAATATCGTATATCCACTGTATTGTATCCCACAACAATTTTACTCTCCTGTACGCCATAATGCTTAAGGCATTTTGCTGATTCGGTTCCATAAGTAACAAAAGAATTTGCGGACTTAAAAAAGAACTTGCGAGCCCGATTTACGATGGTGTTCTGCACCCTGCTGCTATCAAGCGTACTTCCCCACCATACAATAAGCCTTTTTCTAAAAAGTCTACAATAAAAGAGAGCCGACCAATATCCAAGTGAATCGTAACCAGAAGTAATAATTACATCAGGATTCTCTCGTACCAGCCTAAAAAAAATACCTGGATTAACATGCACACCCATATCTAATCTTTGGATATAAGTATGAATTCCAGGCAAGCATTCATAATCGTATTTAATTTCTTGATGATTTATGTTCCATTGACGATTCTTTTCCCGCTCTTCCAGATACCATACCTTCAACTTAATATCCTTATGCTCGATCAGTTTGTTTAGTACGGGTATTCTGTAAGGAGCAATCGTATTCGTAAGGAGAAGGGTTTTTATCATACACTCACCTCAAATCTGTATTTTTTCTCTTAACGAATAGGACTACAGCTTAAATTTTTCTACGAAACATCAGAACAATTAGTACAGGAAGAATTGCAAATTGAAAAGATAATTTGGTTAATACGGATAAGCCCCCTCTATTTAATTGTATAAAAACAAAAGGAATAATAGCAGAAAATAATATCTGTCCAATGAAATTGTTTGTTGCTATAACCTTCCATAACTTATTATTTAATATACTGGAAACTAATCCGATGATTAGCGAAAAAATAATTACAAAAATCATTCCTCCGTTTACATATAACTCTGTTAACAAATGGGCTGTACCGACCGGTTTTAAGTTTTCTAACGACTCATACTGCATAATAAAACGTTCAAAAAACTGATAGTTATTTTTATTACTCAAGATAAAGGAAGGGATCTGTTCTACGATAGGATCTAACAAAGTCTTCCCGTACAAATAACTTATCGAATGTTCTTTGAATAGCTCTAAACACTTTAAAAAACTAATATAGTTAAAAGTTGTTTCGTAAAAGAAATAACGTATCGGAGCCTTCAACAAAGAAATAAAACTAAAGGCTTGTTCCCCTCCTTTTCTAACCATCCCTATCAACCCAAAAAATAATAACAGCGAAATCCCCAGGATTATTCCTTTTACTTTAATTTTTCTTTGATAATTTGCTAATTTATACAACAGAGCAAGTTGAAAGATAAATGTAAAGGTTAGTTGTCTAATTCCTAAAGGAAACAATAATAAATGAAATATACCGGCAATTAATAAATATTTTTTCTCGAAATTAGTCATTCTGAATAGAATTAATGTGCCTATGTCGATAGCAAATACTGCTGTGAACAAATATACATATCCAACATTTTTCAAACTATATCCTGCGCTAATTGCACTTAAGTAATTGATTTTATACATGCCAAATAAGAATAAACCAACTGCAATCAATATCCAGTAATGGATAAAAAACCTTGAGTGAAAATAATTATATTTTTTATTAGTTAGAGATGTACCGTTTACTGTATTTTCCTCTAAATTTTCACTTACCTTTTTATTAAATATAAAATAGGAAAAGTAAAACAAAGAGACAAATAAACAATTATAGTATAGTGATTCTGAAACAGTCGCGAATGTATAGACTTCATTAAAATACATTTTGGTACCTATAAATCCTTCGAGTCCACCGTCCGTTAACAAGTATAATGGTACCCCCACAGAATAAGCGAAAAATGACCATCCCACTATTTTATCCCATGTTATTCCTTTTTGTGTAACGATAACATTTGAAAGCCCAAGAATTATGTACATGATATAAACCGTGAGCAAATCAGTCTTTAAATACAGTTTATTTTGTATGCCAATAATGGAGAGCACTATGACTAAGAGCATGACTATTAGATATATACTCTTTACTTGTGATTTATAAGCCACTAGCTCAGGATACCGAAAAGATGAACTTGTTTTGGCAAGCACGGAAAGTTTCATCATATTTTCACCAATCCATCTATAATTATTACAATTTGTATCCATTAACGTTATAATTTTAATTTTTTCAACCGCCTATTTATCGAAGAAATGAATTTATGTTTGTGGAGTTTTAACTAGAAGTTCCTTGATAGCACTAACTTCCTCTTGATCAAATTTCACTTTTAATATTTTCCTGTGAACAAAAATAATTGAGAACACAACAAGTGGTATTGCAACTAATCTTGATAAACCAGTTGAAATGTCACCATAATAAGGAACAAGTATAAATATTAGAGAGAAAATAGATATAGAAGTTGATAAAGAAAGTACCGTGTTAATTTTAATAAATCCTGTTCCATTTAAGCAGTAGTTTGGAATTACACCAAAAGCCCCTATCGCTACAGCAATAACAAGTACACGGAATAGGGTCATATGCTGACTGGCAAATTCCGAATTAATCCAAAGAGTTAAAATGGGGTTTGCAAAGACGAAGGCGATAGAAGATGAACTTATAATAAAAATTGATTTATATAGAAAAGCCTTCAAGTAAAGTCCCCTTATTTCTGTAATTTTTCTGCTCTCGTATAATGAACTGAATTTAGCGAATAGAAATGCACCTGCTGCTGCTGGAACTTCATGTATTTTAATAACAAGTTGCATACAAACTGCATAATACCCTAAAGCGTTCGGTCCAAGTAAAAAACCAATGATAAGTTTATCGGCTTGATTATTTAAAGCACTGATTATCATTTGAAGCCATGAGTAAATCCCATAATTAAAGATCTTTAAAAAAACTAATTTGTTTAAAAGAAGCCTAAAGGATATGCTGGAGTTAACTTTTTTTGCTATAAAGGCATTGGTAAGCAGAAGTAATACTGTTGAAATGAACAAAAATATGACCAGCAATTTAATATCTTTATACATAAAAGCGAGTACTGTAAAAAGTATAGATGTAATTAAATTGTAGGCAATATTCACTTTACTGTTGATATCATATCTTTCCTTTGCCATGTAGGATCCGGAAATAACGCTATTGATGATTCTTAGCCCCACAACACCGCCCACTAAATGAATAACAGGCAAAATAGAATCCATGCCAGAAATCCCAAAAAGTAATGGAAATAAGGAAGTGTCGAATACTAGTGTTATGACATTGAACACAATTGCTAAAATAATTGAAAGTGTGAATGAAACAGAAAACAATTGATTGAACATGGTATTATTTTGTGACGATTCGTATTCCGATCCAATTTTGATGAATGCATTACCCAAACCGAAGTTCGATATGCCCAGTACATTAATAAGCGAATTAATTAAAACCCATATCCCGTAATTGGCACTTCCTAAATTTTTCAAAAGCATGGGTGTTGATATGATTATTACGACAGGTGTTATGAAATAGGACGAAACACTAAATAGCACATTATTAAAGTCCCTATTTTTTTTTAATGATGATAATCTATTTATTAGTCTCATAATTGCGTGCTCCGCTCCAAAATATATGCCCTTATAACTTAATATATCTAAATAGATCAGGACTGTTATGCTACATGTATGTTCCACGAATTATGAGTTAAACTGGTATTATTGCCTCTATATTCTTCATCTGTAACTTAACTCTTTTCAAATCCTCATCCACCATCATTTGAATCAACTCTTTAAACCCAACTTCGAGTTCCCAACCCAATTTCTCTTTCGCCTTTGAACAATCCCCCAGCAAGAGATCCACTTCTGCAGGGCGTACAAATTCGGGATCAATAACTACATACTCTCTGTAGTCCAACCCTACATAAGAGAATGCAACTTCAAGAAGTTCTTTAACCGTGTGCATTTCTCCGGTAGAAATCACGTAATCATCCGGTTCTTCCTGCTGCAGCATTAGCCACATTGCTTTTACATAATCCCCGGCAAATCCCCAGTCCCGAAGAGAATCCAGATTACCCATACGGAGCTCATTTTGAAGGCCGAGTTTGATTCTAGCTACACCATCCGTAACCTTTCTTGTAACAAATTCTAGTCCGCGCCGTGGAGATTCGTGATTGAATAGAATGCCAGAGCAAGCAAACATATTGAAACTCTCGCGGTAGTTTACAGTAATCCAATGACCGTATAGTTTAGCTACACCATAAGGACTGCGCGGATAGAAAGGGGTCGTTTCTTTCTGCGGTGTTTCGACTACTTTTCCAAACATTTCAGAACTTGATGCTTGATAAAATCTTGCTTCTGGCTTCATAATTCGAACAGCTTCCAACATATTCGTAACTGCGATTGCTGTAAACTGTCCAGTCGCCAAAGGCTGCGGCCAAGATGCTGCTACAAATGATTGGGCAGCCAGGTTATACACTTCATCCGGATTTGAAATTCTCACGGCTTCAATTAGAGATGCCAAATCTATCAGATCTCCAGAGATCCATTTTATTTTATCTTTGATATGCTGCACATTCTCATAATTTGGGGTGCTCGTACGTCTCCGCAAACCATATACTTCATAACCCTTTTCCAGCAAAAACTCAGCCAAATAAGAACCATCTTGCCCTGTAACTCCAGTGATTAACGCTTTCCTCATATTTGTTTCCTCCACGATCTCTATTATTGTTTGATCAAATATTCCTTCTGAAATGCTTGATACACAGACCGCAAGCCATTTTCCAATGAAATCTTGGCTTCCCATCCAAGAAGACTTATCTTCGTTACATCTACCAGTTTTCTCGGAGTCCCGTCAGGTATTGAACTATTAAACACGATCTCGCCCTCATAGCCGACAATAGTCTGAATAAGTTCTGCCAACTCTTTAATGGAGATATCACTACCAACACCTACGTTAATAATTTCACTTTCGTTATAATGATCCATCAGAAACAAACAAGCCTCTGCCAGATCATCTGAATGGAGGAATTCACGCCTTGGATTTCCCGTCCCCCATACCTCTACTGCAGGAATATTATTTTCTTTAGCATCATGAAATTTTCGTATCAATGCGGGCAAAACATGAGAAGTTTTCAAGTCGAAGTTGTCATGAGGACCATACATATTAGTTGGCATAACAGATATGTACTTTGTTCCGTATTGACGGTTGTAGGACTGGCACATGTTAATGCCTGCGATCTTAGCAATTGCATAGGGCTGATTCGTTGGTTCTAACTCGCCGGTGAGTAAATATTCCTCTTTAAGAGGCTGTGGAGCAAATTTAGGATATATACATGTAGAACCCAGGAACAATAGTTTCTTGATATTAAATTGATAGGCTGCATCAATAACGTTCGTTTGAATAAATAAATTATCTCTTATAAAATCAGCGGGATAATCATTATTGGCTGCGATTCCACCCACTTTAGCCGCAGCTAAGAACATATACTCAATCTTCTCTTGCTGGAACAGGTTATACACCTCTTCTCTGTTCCTTAAATCCAGCTCTGAACTCGTACGTAACACCAGATTATGATACCCTTTGCTCTGTAATGCCCTCAATATCGCGGAACCAACCAAACCTTTATGTCCAGCAACATAAATCTTCGAGTTCAATTCCATATTATGATCAGCTCCTACCTCTTATTAAAAAGCATCTTTTGATCCAAACATGACTTTTACTGTATGTAAAATAATTTTTAAGTCTGTAATTATCCCTCTTTGCTCGATATACCGCAAATCCAGTTCCACCATCTCATTGAAACTCAATTCATTTCTTCCACTCACCTGCCATAAGCCAGTACATCCAGGGGTAACCTTCAATCGCAGCTTGTCATATTTGCTATATTGATTAACTTCTCTGGGCAATGCCGGCCTTGGTCCTACAAGTGACATCTCTCCACGGATTACATTCCATAGCTGCGGCAACTCATCTATACTGGTCTTGCGAATAAACTTTCCAATACTTGTGATACGAGGATCTTCTTTTATCTTAAACATAGCGCCGCTAATCTCATTCTGATCAAGCAACTTCTCAAGCAGCTCTTCTGCATTAGAAACCATAGAGCGGAACTTATACATCCGGAATGGCTTCTCGTTCTTCCCAATGCGTGTCTGATAAAAAAAAATGGATCCTTGCGGATCCTCCAACTTAATTAATATAGATACGATTAGAAAAAGTGGCAGTAGTAGAACAAGCCCAATGAGCGCGAAAATGAAGTCCATAACCCGTTTGACCATAAGATACAGGACTTTGGGTTTTAGCTCTTCTAAAGCATAATTTGTATATTTCGAAGTTCCTTCAAAAACAACTTCTGCTTCGTTCCGTTGCGGAGTGGGATACATCTACGATTCACCTCATTAGCGATTTATTTTGCCTAGATGCTCTCGTTCGAGAATTGTTTCCATCCCTTGCAGCAGCGGTTTACGCAGATCTTCATTTTGAAGAGCAAAATCAAGTGTAGTCATAATGAATCCAAGCTTCTCGCCTACATCATAACGGATTCCCTCGAAATCGTATGCGTACACACCTTGGCTCTTATTCAGCTTTTGTATAGCATCTGTCAGCTGAATTTCCCCACCAGCACCTTCCTCCTGATGTTCCAGAAAACTGAATATTTCTGGAGTCAATATATATCTTCCCATAATTGCCAATTTTGATGGAGCTTTGCCCGTGAGGGGTTTCTCTACAAAATAATCCACTTCATATAAACGGTCGATTCTTTCCAGCGGAGCTACTATGCCATATCGATGCGTTTGGTCATAGGGCACGGTTTGAACACCGATCACTGATTTCTGTAATTGCTCAAACTGCTCTGCCAGCTGCCGGATGCAAGGTGTCTGAGATTGTACGATATCATCTCCAAGGAGCACAGCGAACGGTTCATCTCCGATAAAGTTGCGGGCACACCATACGGCATGGCCAAGTCCTTTGGCTTCCTTCTGGCGTATGTAATGAATATCTACATTAGAGGAGCTACGCACTTCGTCAAGCAAATCAAACTTCCCTTTGCTGAACAAATTATTTTCCAGCTCGAACGCATGGTCAAAGTGATCTTCAATGGAGCGTTTGCCTTTACCGGTCACAATGATAATGTCCTCAATCCCTGATGCCACCGCTTCTTCCACAATGTATTGAATGGTGGGCTTATCTACAATTGGGAGCATTTCTTTCGGCATCGCTTTCGTTGCAGGTAAGAAACGCGTCCCAAGACCCGCTGCAGGAATAATTGCTTTTTTCACTTTCCTCATCATCTTTCATTCACTACCCATCTCTATTTATTCTTGATACACATGCCAATATGATTCTCTTAGTAGTAGAAAATCCTAGCTATGTACTCTTCCATCTGAAAAGAACATAGCTAAATTTTCTAATAAGGGCATTAAACCCATCCTCACATCACACCCTCGACAATGATGTCTAAGGTCATTAAGACCCACAGCGTAACCGAGTGTCTACAGTGATAGAGGTGCAGTAGACATTACCTTTACTTCCGCTGGCTATCCAGCCTTTTAATTCGTAATAATCCACCTAGCAACCCTGAGGGTAATCTCACCTGACCCGATTAAGTACAATACCCAGCATTCGAGCATTCGCATGATCCAATTGTTCTTTTGCTTTCTTTAGATGATCCTTCTTCACCTTGCCTGCAGCAACCACCATGACAACGCCATCGCACAAAGCGCTGACTATGACGCTGTCCGATACGGCAAGCACTGATGGCGTGTCCATGAGAATAACGTCATATTGTTGTTTCAGCTGCTCCAGTAGTTCCCGCATCGCCGTTGAATCCATAAGCTCCGACGGATTCGCGGGTACCGGTCCAGAAGGGAGTAGCGATAGATGGCTGACGGTCGTTTCCTGGATCGCGTCTTGCACACTCGTATGTCCTGTTAACAACGTGCTTAAGCCTTGATGGTTCAACTGGGAGAAAATACGATGCAGGGAAGGCTTACGCATATCCGCATCAATAAGAAGTACCTTCTTGCCTTCCTGTGCATAGGTAACAGCCAAGTTGCTGGTCGTTGTGGTTTTGCCCTCTCCTGCCTGGGAGGATGTAACCATAACGATCCTCAATTCCTCATCTTTAGAAGAGAATTGAATTTTTGTTCGAAGCAGCCGATACACTTCCGATATAGGCGATTTAGGATTCATGAATACCATTAGGCTGCTATCATTGGTTGATCGTCGCATACTGGCCCTCACTTGCTTTTGTTTTTTGTTTTGCTTTCATTCTCGCGGATCTCTTCAGGTCACCTTTGGTGATCTTTCCTACAACAGCAAGCACCGGAACGTCCAAAATTTCAGTGATTTCAACTTCTGTCTGGAGCGTATCATCCAGATAATCGAGCAGAAATACAAGTCCGATCGCTAACATAAGTGAAACAACAAAGCTGATTAACATGTTCATAATCGGATTGAAATTGATTGGCGCAGGGGATACTGCCGTATCTGCCTCACTTAAGATGGTGATGTTATCCACCTTCATAATCTGAGGAATTTGATCTTTGAATACCGTCGAGACAGCATTTACGATCTCGGCGGCTTTGGCGTAGGATGTATCCTGGTAGACCAAGTTCATAACTTGTGAATTGTTCGCCGATGTGACGGATATCTTTGCGGATATTTGCCCGGCACTTTCCCCCAAGTTAGGGAATTTCTCGACAACCTTATTCATAATAGCGGACGATTTGATAATCTCCTTATAGGAATTAATAAGGAAGATGCTCGTTTGTATCGTGCTCGCATTGAGGGTTGCTGCGCCATCACTTGAAGACTGATTAACTATAAGTTTGGCATTTGCTGCATAAATCGGTGTTGTAAAGTAGTAGCTTTTGATTCCTGTCGCTGCCATAGCAAGGATTATAATTGCCATGATTAACCACCATTTCTTCTGAAGAATTCTAAAGTACTGTTTGAGTTCCATACGCTTACAACCCCCCATTTAATTACTGGAATAGTAAAATGTATATATGTGAATTTTATTTCGAATGTTCCGGATGCTATTTCTACATTCACGCTCTCTGATACAATTTGTATAATTTATATCCCATAACTTACGATACAATTTGTATCATGTCAAGGCTATATTTTATGGAATACTCCAATAATCGTAGCGTTTCGTATCTAATTTTATTTTAATATTCAATTGATAGCGCTTTCTTATCTCGTATTTATTTTTATTTTAAAAACAATACTAAAACTGTTATAATACACTAACTCCAATCGATACAATTCGTATCTTATTTTTCGAGTTCCGGTATCTATGAAAACGGCATATATATTGAAGCGCTTTCACGAAAAGGAGATAACCAATGCGTATTATTCTTACTTTCATGTGGGCTTTCGCCCTGTTCATCTTCACTTGCTCGGTTAACTTCCATCTTCTGATCAAATATCATATTGTTGATTTCCGCTTCAATCCGAATCCCGATTGGTCGGAGCTGTTAAAGCTTGATTTTCAATGGTCGAGTAACGATTGGATTTTGCGAAAAATAGGACATTTCATTGGTTTCTTCATTCTCGCTCTGCTTGCATCAGACTTCGGTAAATACAAGTCAGCCTTTTACTTGTCTGTCATCTACGCTGCATTAACTGAAATTCTCCAGTTATTCTTCTTCCGGGGCGGTCGGATCTATGATGTGGTCAACGATTCCTTCGGCATTCTCCTTGCTTATCTATTCTGTATGATCTTGTTCCTCAAAAAATCAGGGCGTACAAGAAACATAAACAATGTACATTAAAACTTTTTATTCGAAATGGGTATGATACAGCAAAAAAAGTATTGATACAAATTGTATACTTGTTATATAATGACTGTGATACGGATTGTATCAATATATATTTCAGCAGGATTAGTCGTAACGGAGGAAAATCGAATGAGTGCAATTGCTGGTATTTATCGTTTTAATGGAGAACCGGTTCAAATGAAGCATGGCGGACTTGTAATGGAAGCATTGAGGAAATATCCAGCTAATCAAAGCGGGGCGTGGCATAAGGATCACATCATGCTGGGTTGTCATGCGCAATGGATTACGGAACAGTCCACTCACGAATCATTACCTTCCTACGATCCGAATCGGGGGCTGGCCATAACGGCAGATGCCATTATTGACAACAGAGACGAATTAATGGATCAATTGCAAGTCCCCTATAACCTTAGGCCAAACATGACAGACAGTGAGGTTTTATTGCTGGCATATGAAAAATGGTCAGAACGAATGCCGGAACGACTGGTCGGAGATTTTGCCTTCGTTATCTGGGATGAGAGAAAGCAGCTCCTTTTTGGAGCAAGGGATTTCTCAGGCGCGCGAACGCTCTATTATCATCATGACGAACAGCAACTTTCCTTCTGCACGATGATTAACCCCTTATTATCTTTACCTTATGTACATAAAGAGCTTAACGAACCATGGCTGGCAGAGTTTCTGGCGATTAGCGGTGTTTTCGAACCGCCGGATGTTTCAACCACAATTTATAAAAATATTCATCAGCTGCCGCCATCACATACGATCACGCTCAACAACAATAGGGTTTCGATTTCCAGATACAACAGCCTTTCGGATGTAATTCCTTTAAACCTTGCATCATCGCAAGAGTATGAGGAGGCATTCAGGGAGGTGTTCAATAAAGCCGTTACGGCCAGGCTCCGACGTACTCACCGAAATGTCGGTGCTCATCTTAGCGGAGGATTGGATTCAGGCGCTGTCGTCAGCTTCGCTGCCAAAGCCCTGCAGAAGAATAACCGTCCCCTTCATACATTCAGTTACATACCAGAGGATGGATTCGTGGATTGGACACCAAAGCACAGGTTTGCAGACGAAAGACCACTTATTAAGCAAACAGTGAATTTTGTGGGGAACATTAACGACAATTATTTGAATTTCCAAGGAAAAAGCCCCTTCTCGGAAATCGATGATTGGCTTGACATCATGGAGTCTCCCTACAAGTTCTTCGATAATTCATTCTGGTTAAGAGGTATCTATGAGCAAGCTGAGCAGCGAGGGATAGGCATTATGCTCACCGGAGCCAGAGGAAATTACAGCATCTCTTGGGGCCCCGCAATCGAGTATTACACTAAGCTCATGAAAAGGTTCAACTGGCTTAAATTATCCCGAGAAATCAAACAATATAGCAAAAATGTCGGAGTAGGACGCAAGCGAATCTACTCCATTATCAGCCGTAAAGCATTTCCCGCACTCGAACGATTAAAACCTCCTAGTTCAACATATGAATTTCCGCAATTGATTAATTCAGACTTCGCCAAACGGACCGGTATCTATGACAAACTCAGAGACCGCAAATTTATCGGAATCGGCTCAACAGACGATCTGCCGGCAGATCCACTAGAAGCAAGAAGGCAGCATTACGACCGTGTAAACATGTGGAGCACAACCGGAACAAGCGGATGCAAACTTTCTCTTCGTTATTCGGTATGGAGCCACGATCCTACCAATGATCTGCGGGTTATACGTTTCTGCCTATCGACTCCGATAGAACAATTCGTTCAGAATGGCATGGATCGAGCATTAGTTCGTCGGTCCACAGAAGGTTGGCTACCTAATCCTATCCGGCTCAATCAACGAACGAGAGGGATACAAGCTGCGGATTCCATCCATAGGATGTTAAGCGACTGGTCTGTTTTCATCGAAGAGTTGGATCAATTGAACCGCGATTCTCGAATGCAGCAGGTCATCAACATGCCTGTTATCCAAGATGCACTAGCAGAAGCCCGTCATGGCATTAACCCAAATCAAGCCTACAATCCGTCCATCAAGTTGTTAATGCGCAGCTTAATTTTGTACCGATTTCTCGAAAAAAACTTTTGAAAGGAGGTGAAATCAATGAAAAAGGAATGGAACACACCTGCTTTGGAAGTTCTTGATATTAAGATGACTATGGCTGGTCCTGGTGGTGCAATTCCAGATGGAGTCCAACCAGATCCTGATGAAACGATACACTACAGCTAAACATAAGCCATCATCACTAGAAGCGCAGCCCCTATACGCCTTATTGGGTATAAGGGCTTTACTCTTTTTATTTGTAATTTGAGCAAATGGAGTGAGGACCGTGTTTCAAACTCTTAACAAAACCATATATAAAGCCTTCGGGCATTCTATACAAAGTGACATCCCCCTGCCTGAACTGCAGCAGATAGATGATCCCAATGAATCCGTGGATATTGTTATACGCTATGCCGATTTAACCGCAAAATGGTTGGAGCATTCTGACTCGTCGAGGACATCCGTATGTACAGAGACTATGGTCATGTTCAGGGTTCCTGATCTGGCTATTTTCGCCGTAGAAAACGGGACCATCATTTACATTTCGCCCGAAAATGGTGCTGATGAAGATAAAATGCGATTATATATTCTTGGAACATGCATGGGTGCTATTTTACTCCAGAGAAAAATACTTCCTTTGCACGGCAGTGCCGTCGTCATTGACCATAAAGCTTACGCATTCGTCGGTCATTCCGGACACGGTAAATCTACACTTGCTTCAGCCTTTTTGCAGCAAGGATACCAGCTAGTAACCGATGATGTCATCGCCATTACGCTGGATCACCGGAATATTCCTTATGTAACGCCGGCTTACCCACAGCAGAAACTTTGGCAGGAAAGCTTGGATGTCTTTGGCATGAGTTCGAATCAATTCCGTCCATTATTCGAGCGCGAAACCAAATACGCCGTTCCTGTGGAATCTTATTTTTCTTCCGACACCCTTCCGCTGGCCGGTATATTTGAGCTGATCAAGACAGACTGCAATCAGGTCCAGATTCGGGCGGTTGATAAGTTAGAACGGTTACCGCTTCTATACCGACATACATATCGCAAATCCTTACTTTCAGACTGCGGGTTAACCAAATGGCATTTTGACATGACAGCTCGCATGTCTGGCAGTATCGACATATACCAGCTTCAGCGACCATTAAACGAGCCTACAGTGCATCAGCTAACGGATATGGTTTTACATGCTATTGGAAAGTAAAAAGACGGAAAGGCGACCTTTATGGGTCGTTATTTCTTTTTGTAGCGAGTCTAATTCGGGTCAACATAGTTTTCTAATCATTGAAAAATAAGGCTTACAAAAACAAAACCCCGCTCATCTGAGCGGGGTTTATGTATCGAGGCGAACCGTGGAGAGATAAATCCACAATTCACCGCCGCATGTTGATTCAGTCGTTTGCCGAGGCCGTTTGATAGTTTAATAACCTCATTTACGCGTTTCTACATTAAACTCGTTTAAACTCAATCCAATCGATCTGCAAGCCTGGTTTGACGAAATCCAACTTCATCTCATAAAGACCTGCTTCCAATTCGACTTTTACAAGCTTCTGTCTGATCCATCTGCCGTCTGTACCATTCGTTTGAATGGTCGTCATCGGTTGATCGTTCAGTGTCACGTTGCAAGCGCTTTGCGCCAGTTCGGATTCCGGAGACATGATGCGCACAATGATCCGGTACTCGCCGGACTGATCTACTTTCATAAAAGTCGATCCGGCTACGGAAGGTTTTACCTGTGCGTTTTCGGATAAAGTTTGGACTTGTTCCGGCGAAAGAGAGTGATCGGCTTTAAACGTAGCGACCGCTTCTTCGATCACCTGTTTTCTGGAGAATACCGGCGCTTGCATCAGGAACTTGCAAATATTGATGGCGCTGCGCTGCAGTTCTCCACGAGTCAGGGTTCCATTTTCTAGGGATTCTATGGTATTGTCGTCCCACGCATTGATTTCCGCACCGTAGTTCATGACCACCATATAAAGATCGTTTTGTGCACGGACCATCCAGTTCGTATGTTTTCGATCTGCAGGGCCTCCATGAACCACGTCGTTCATAATGGCCCACCAGTCCGTCATCACGATGCCTTGAAATCCCCACTCCCCACGAAGAATGGTGGTATTCAAATCATAATTGGAAGCCGCCCAGTGTCCATTGATCGGATTATAGGAGGTCATAATTGAATTTGCTCCGCCCTGCTTCACCGCAATTTCAAAGCCTTTCAGATAAATTTCCCGAAGAGCGCGCTCAGAGACAACGGCATCAACTTTGCTGCGATGCTTTTCTTGGTTGTTACAGGCGAAATGCTTCAGCGTGGCATTGGAACCGCCTTTCATAATCCCGCGCGTGCATGCTGCAGCAAACACCCCAGAGATCAGCGGGTCTTCCGAGAAATACTCAAAATTGCGTCCATTAAGCGGGCTGCGCCGAATATTCAAGCCAGGTCCAAGTAAAGCGTCAATGTTGTAGCTTAATAATTCCCGGCCTTCCATGACATAAAGCTCTTCGACCAGTTCCGTGTTCCAGGTAGCCGCAAGCAAGGTTCCAATGGCAACCTGCGTTGCTTTTTGCCCGCTGTCCATCCGAATCCCGGACGGTCCGTCCGCCGTACAAGCAACCGGAATTCCGTAGTCTAACAAGCTGTCGCTTACCCCGCCGAAAGCCGAAGCCGTACCCGGTGTGACAAGCGGACTGCTCATTCCTTCTCCTCTGACGATCACCGCCAGATCCTGATCGCTAAGCTGGGCGATAAAGGCTTCCATGCTGACTTTTCCATCATACACGTCCCTTAATTTGTAGCCCTGATTGCCGGTTTGCTCCAGGGTTTGCGGCAGATTTTTTTCAATCCGTTCCGCCATGGAAATCTTGCGCTTCGGTACCTCTGCAAAGGTCAGTTCATACGAACCGTCTTCTTTGCGAGCGCCCGGCTTCATTCTCGTAAAGTTTTCCGTTGGCGCCATTGCTTCTTGCAGCTGTTCAACGACTTGAAGAGTTTCTACAACATAACCGTTTTGACCTTCAATGCCGATTTCCTCCACATTTTTGACACTGGTTCCCACATACAGACGGTACGTTCCGGCTTCTAAGACATAAGCGGAAGGCTGCCCCGTCACACCGGCGTCATCATACGAAGCCATGGTAGCAACAGGAAAGCTCACGATCAGATGCTGCGATTCACCCGCTTGAAGTTCTTTTGTCTTCCCAAATGCTGCCAAAACTTTAGCAGGCTGGCCCAGCTTTCCTTGCGGCGCTTCGTAATAGACCTGCACGACCTCTTTACCTGCATAGGTGGTTCCGATATTTTTTACGGTTACGCCGATTTCAACGTATTGTTCTCCCTCTTTGACGGTCAGTTTGGCTTCTTCGGGCACGATTTCGAACTGGGTATAAGACAACCCGTAACCGAATTCGAACTGAACTTTATCCGGTCGAAACGTTTCGAAAAAACGGTATCCCACATAGATGTCTTCCTGATAAACATTGTTAAGTTCATTGCCGTAATTACGGGTTGATGGATAATCCTCGATCGAAAATGCAATGGTATCGGTTAATTTACCGCTTGGTGTCACCTCTCCGACCAATACGTCAGCAATCGCATTGCCCCCTTCCATGCCGCCATGCCAAGCGTAAATGACACATGGAATCGGGTGTACATAACCTTCATCGTACATCCAGCTCATATCGATAATATTCGATACATTCAGTGCAACGACTGTTTGTTCGAAATATGCAGTTACCTGCTTTAGCATCGCTTTTTCTTCTACCGTTAGTTGGTAGCTGCCCGGCTCATTGGCATTATCTTGATCTTCTCCCGCTGTACGTCCGATGACAATGATCGCCTTGTCGGATTTATTTCTTGCCGCTGATACCAGCTCATCGCTTAAAGGCATATCCTTCTGATGCCACGGCTCAGCCGCCCAGCCGCCTCCGCCATTATCAAATGGATTTTGCTCAATCCACTTTTCATATACAGCTGCTAATTCTTCGTTGATGGTAATGTTCTTTTTATTTCGAAGACCACCCAGCAGATTGGTTGTATGGGTTACATGGACACTGCCCCCCGAACCTGTACCGCTGCGATAATAATTAACCTGAGTTCTGCCAAACACTGAAACATTTTCGTTTTTTTGAATGGGAAGAACTTGTCCTTCATTTTTTAACAGCACGGCACCTTCTGCTGCTACTCGTCTGCTAAATTCAGCAAAACCTTCTAATGGAACTCCGAGTTTCTGTGTGCTCAATTTATTCCCTCCTGGTTGTCATCTCTATATTGATAGGTATGAATCTTTCACTAATTGCTTCTTATTTCGTTAATTTCAGGTTGAAGCATAGAGGTGTGACATCTACCTAATATCATAGTAACAAATTCTATAGAAGAATATAGAAACTCCTGCAAGATTATTTTCTATCACTTAAAGGACGTTAACTTTACTATTACCTTAATATCTTCAATTTCTTCCGTCACCCGATAACACTGTATAACAACCATACTCTGCCACAAAAACTATGCTTCCGCAATGATCTTGTTCCAATTCTTCCGGAATATCAACTCTAAAGGAACAACTCAATATTTTGATATACGCAATTCTGAACGGCCTCATAATTCCTACAATACAGAACACCGACAGCAATTTTCAATACTTAAGTTTGGCCCCCTGAGGAATTCAAATCTTATGCACTTATAAAACCTAAAATCGTGTCTTGACAACAGGATATACCATAATATACTATAAAAGTAGTTTATTGATATTGATAGTATAAATCCCTAAAAGTATTATTTTTTAGTGCGGAATCGCTGCCTATATTCCAACGTTTCACCACATCCACGCACCTGAATCCAGGCTTGCGTCGGTCTACACTTCATTTCTCCATAATTATCATCCTCAAGGAATCACTACAATCGCCCATTAGGGCATTCACAGCAACGCAACCAACTCTTCGTACACATAATGAGATAGAACTCCCTTAAAATTCCTGCACAGGGTAACGGCCAAGATATTATAAGCCCCTGTTTAAGCTAACCTTTCGTAAGACATCAAAAAATCAAACACCTCTGTAACTCTTTCCAGCCGCTTCCTTTTACCTTTTTCTCGTTGCTCGGATAAGGCCGACTCTTGGTCCCCAATAGATCTATACAATTATCAAAATTGTATATTTGTTACTTATAGTCAACAGACATTTATTTAATATGATTTTATTTGTGAATGTAAGTGTTTACATTAATTGGTCATGTCCTCTGCACCACTTTCGCAAGCAAACTAAATAATAAGAGTTGGGGGGATTTTCATGGACATTAACTTGGTTGTGTCAGTTGCTTTAGCTACCCTATTGTTATACTCCTCTATCGCCAAAACTTTGTCTTACCAAGATTTCAAAACGACTATACAACAACTGAAGTTTCCGTTGTATTTCACTTGGCTGGTTGTAGCGGTGGAGGGGATTATCGCAGTGCTACTTGTTTTGGATTTCACTCAGCAGATTGGTCATTTCGCCGCAATGTTGTTGTTCCTGTCTTTCTATGTGGTTGCGGGCTTGGCTATTTATAAGAAATTGAATATAAGTTGTAACTGCTTTGGGAAATCAAGTGAAGAAAAGCTAGGATGGGGAACGATTTGGAAGGTCACACCGCTCTTGTTATTAGCATTGATCGGACTTTCGGTTGATCGCTCACTAGCCCTAACTTCTATGAATCTGACAGAGATGATTAGTTGCGTTGGACTAACAGTTGGGATATTGAATATGTACTTCATGTTGAAAAATAGAAAACTACTATTAGAGGGAGGCTCATAAATCCAATGAATCTGTTCAATCTATCCTATGCATTTCTATGGGCAATTATTGCTCTGCAGTCCTACTTTATTATTCAATTTGGACGAAAATTACAAGCCGCAAAAAGCACAGCGGATGCTGGGCCCGGCCTTATTGAAGAAGATCACGGACTTCCCAAAAGAGCATTGTTTCCTCAGTTCCAATTCGAAAGCGTTAACAAAGGCTTGATTGATTTAAAACAACTCGGCAAACAAAAACATGGATTCTTGATAGCTTTTACAGATGCAAAGTGCACTTCTTGCAAAGAACTATATCCTGTCCTGGAGAGGTTCCACCAGCAGAGCCCTCAATTTCAATCGCTTATTCTGATGGTTGGTCAAGAACCCGATGTAGTAGAGATCATCAATCAGTATGGACTGACGGTTCCAGTTATGCCAATCGACTCTCCGACATCCTTCCAGACTGGCATCTTTCCTTTTGTCTATTATTTATCTCCTAAAGGAGAGGTTATTGCCAAAAGTGTGGTGCAGTACAGGGAACAACTGAACGCATTGCTTCAACAAACCGTCGTCCCTAAAGCATCATAAAAATGAAAACGATTATTATGAAAAATTAATTTAACAAGAAATTAGAATTACGGAAAGGAGGTGAAACTATGTCATGTCCTTCAGCAGGTAGCTATTGTGTTTCTCAGCGTTGTGCTTCGAATACTTATGAAGTAAAAATAACCTATTGGTACGCGGGAACAAATTGCAGGTATGAGGAAGAGTCCTCTTGCGGTTGTTAGTATTTTCTAAAGAAGTATTCAGGATGACCGTTGTATCTATCCGTGGTCATCAGGATTGTAATCTACAAGATATCGTTACATGAATGTATTTAAAATAAAATTTATTTAAAGGTGGTTATACTTATGTCATGTCCTTCAGCAGGTAGCTATTGTTATCAACAGCAATGTTCTCCAAATACTTATATGGTAAAAGTAACATATTGGTACGCGGGAACAAATTGTAGATATGAGCAAGAGTCCTCTTGCGGTTGTTGAGCATCTCCTAAAGATGCGGTAAATGTTATCTAATAGTAACACACAAAAGAGGAGAGCGATCGATCAGCGCTCTCCTCTTTATTATAAAATAAAGGTGAACTTACATGCAGATAAATAACGCGGATAAAAATAAGGTGGTTTTAAGTGTATTCAGCCGTTTCATGCCGCTTATGCTTAAAGTCATTCCTGGTGCAACCCTCCTGCTCATCCTGCTTAGAATCATTACTGCTTTACTTCCTGTTGCCCAAATTTACATCGTTAAAGAATTGGTTGATTTGGTAACCTTACTATTTACACAACAGCAGGGGATCGCTTCCGAAGTTTATTTCATCCTGTCTCTGCAGGCGTTGATTCTGATCGCTGATCGCTTCTGTAGTTATCTAGATTCTGTCATTGGATTTCGAGCACAACAAAAACTGAAATTTTATTTTGAACAATTATTAATCAACAAAGCCACTCAATTACCGTTAAGTTACTTTGACCGCCCCGATTATTATGATCAATTGGAGAGGGTGGCGTTTGGTGTAGATGTTAAAGGTTTTAATCTGGTTAATTTAATGCTAACCATTGGATCAAATATAATAACTTTAGTGGGACTAGTATCCATTTTACTGTCTTTCCATTGGATATTGGCGGCCATCGTCCTAATCATGATTATTCCCAATATTTTGGTTAATGCTCATTTCGGTAAACAAAAATATAATCAGGCAATGACCCAAACACCGGAACAACGAAAAGTTCATTATTTGCTTCGCATCCTACATAGCCGAAGCTCAGCCAAAGAAGCACGAATCTATGATTACGTGCCTTATTTAACCTATAAATGGAGAAGCCTGTTCTGGAAGACCGGGGACGAACAATATGATCTGCGCAAGCGTACCGATAGCAAGATGCTGCTTGTGTATGTTTCCCAAATCGCACTGGATATCGGCGTGATTATTGTGCTTATTATGTTTGGTTCCAGTGGCGCATTAACGATTGGTCATTATGTATCGTTAACGCAAGCGCTCCAGCAAATTCAGTCGATCATTTCCGGATTGGGCTACTCAATCGCCGCCGTCTACGAAGAAAGCCTGTTTATTAATGAAGTCTTGCACTTTCTCGATTTGGAAGAGGAGAACTCCAAAGATCGAGACCGCAAATTTCCTGAAAAATTAACGTCGCAAATTGAGGTCAGAAATCTGTCTTTCACTTATGCGACGCACACCTCTCCTCAGCTAAAAGGGATCAGCTTCACTATCTCGCCGGGAGAAAAGATCGCGATTGTGGGTGAAAATGGCGCAGGCAAAAGTACGCTTGTGAAATGCTTGCTGGGGCTGTATTTGCCCAACGAGGGAACGATTCTTTTCGACGGGGTGGACATCCGTACAATCGATCCCAAAGGCATGCGTCAGAATGTTTCTGCGGTGTTTCAGGATTTTGAGAGTTATCAATTGACCGCTCGCGAAAACATCGCCATGGGACACCCCAAAATCGATGATGATGCTTATATCGAAGCTGCAGCCGCTAAAGCCGGCGTGGGAGAATTAATCGGAAAACTGCCTAACGGCTTGGATACGGAACTCGGTGCGATGTTTCATAATGGACACGAGCTGTCCGGCGGACAATGGCAGAAAATAGCGTTAAGCCGCGCTTTCATGCGAGATGCACAAATTGTTATTCTTGATGAGCCGACAGCAGCGCTTGATCCGCGAGCGGAAGCGGAAATCTATGATAACTTCGCTACTTTATATGAAGGAAAAACAACGATCATGATCTCTCATCGTTTGAGTAGTTGCAGACACGCAGACAAAATCATCGTGCTGCATAACGGGGAGATTATCGAAGAAGGTAATCATGAGACACTACTCGCTGCGCAAGGCGCGTATGCCGAAATGTTCCATACGCAAGCCAAACGTTATGCATCATAATCGTATCTGGCAAATTCCCAATCCATCGGATTCCGCTGATCCATCACAGAAAATGAAGCTTCCATCTCACGTGGTCCGTGGTTTTTGGAAGCTTCTTTGTTTGCCTGCTGCCAAGTACACGCGTCGAAATCATTGTTCCTATCGTATCTCTGAACACAAAAATCAGTCGTCACAGAGAATATCTGCGACAACTGGTTTTTGATGGTTAAGCCAACAAATCATCTACTCCGTAATCAACCCATAAGCTGTTATCCGCTTAATCCTGCGAGCTACTAGCATCGATATGAGATAGGCCAATACGATAAGACCGACGCAAAGCATAACGATAAGGGGAATATTCACAATAAATTGCACGTTGTATATCCCAGCGCCCGATAGCAGCAGTGTAAGTACAGAGTTGGTACACAGGCTTCCTAGCACCCCCCCGATAATTACACCCACGATCACAACGGGAACAAAGCTCAGTACGATTTGGGTCATAAGTTGAAGAGTGGTGTACCCTGTAGCTTTTAATATCCCAAATTCCCTCTTGCGCTTGAGAATCATCGTTTTGATGACGAGATATAGGATCAGAGCGACGACCAGCACGGTTATCGCAAGAATGGTGACCATGACGGATAACACTGCTGAGATATAAACACTGCTTTGGCTAGCCAACATCTCATCTACATCCGTTATATCCTTTATCAAAGTTCCGTACTTTGCTTTGAAGTCTCGGATAAAGTCGGCATTACCTACATCTTTTAGATAGACATTTATTATCGTGCCTGTATAGTCAGGGATTAGATGTTGTACCCCAGGTAAAGTTACAGATGTAATCTTCCCCATATAGTTTAAAGACTGGCTCAGCCCGGTAATCAAGAACTGACGGGATACATCGTTCATTTCCACCTTAACTGTATCGCCGATACTTTTATGAAGCAGCTTTGCCAACGCCCCAGAAACCGCGATTTCGTTGTCGTATTGCGGATTTCGACCTTTATAGACCACATTGTTATTTAGCTTACTGTAATCATCCGATATACTCATATAAACGCTTTGTCCATCCATTGTCGCTGTAGTAAATTCCAGTAATGCGGTCTTTGTCACACCATCCATTTGTTCAATATCTGCAAGCAATTTGTCGCCATCGACGTCGTGATTAGACTGAATAACTACATTAGACGTCTCCGAACCCACTAGATGAATAAACGCAGTTTTATCTACCGCAACGTTGTAATATAAAACGATGGAGAAGATGGAGGCAAAGGTGATTGCTGCAATGATCATGGCAATCATGATGTTCTGCTTACTATTCTTGATCATTGTTTTGCAAGCGAGCACGAAATGGAGTCCACCCTTGCCTTTCTCTAACGGGAAAAGATTCTTTTTAAAGCTGTGAGTCATGATACCTCCCCTCAGCGCTGCAACGGGATGAAGTTTTCTGATACGTGAGGAGGAGAGCAATGCCACCGTCAGCACCAATACAACAACAGCCAGGATACTAACAAGATTAATCGCTATGTCGAAGCTCTGGGACCATTGCAGTCCGGCTAAAGAGGAAATAATTCCACCGAACACGGGCATTGCGGTATAAGAGATTAAGACTCCTATGACACCAGCAGAAAGCGCGATTAGCATAAACTGTAATGCCATGGATGCGATGATCTGCCAGCTGGTATAACCAACCGCTTTAAGGACGCCGATATTCACCATGCCATCGTCGATACTGTTGGTCACACGGAACTTGATGACGATCAAAGACACAAGCACAATCACTGCCGCAAACGCAACCAGAATCATCGCGACAATATTGACCGTCATCGTGTTGACACTTTTCATCATCACGATGTCAGCCCCCCAATGCGGATGCGAAAATTGTTTGTTGTAGTCGTTAAGCAGCTCAGCCGATTGTGTACTGTCCGTAAGGCTCGCGGACATAAGGATGCCGTCCACAGTCTTACCCAGCTTATCCGACAACTGATGATAGGAAGTATCTGGTAAAAGGAATTTCATCATGCCATTATTGTTCGTACCCATCATGGTTGCCTCAAAAAATCCAGCAATTCGATAACTGTAGTCCTTATCCTGGTAGTTGATTGTGAAGTTGTCACCCAGCTTGTAGCCACCGCTTGTTTTAAAGCTGTAGGGAACATACATATCTTGGTTATTGATCGAATCCAGCTTTTCAATTAGCTTCAGTGGTGAAAACCTTCGGCTTGCATCCGCATTGAGTATCGCAGCACCAAGAGACAAATCGCTATCACCATATCGGAACTTGGCCGTGTTCATTAGAATGATTTGTTCCGTTTCTGTTTCTCTCACGCCAGAATAGTTTTTGAGGAAATCTTCATAGGATGGTTTATATTCAGAGCTGTTCATAATAATGCTCACATGCGCATCATGCAGTTCTTCGACCTTATCATCATAGAAGGTATTCATTTTGGAAATAACCGTCATTCCTACGTTGAGCAGCAGCGCGGCAATAAATATCAAAATAAACAGAGAGATTGCCGCACCTTTGCCTTTTTTGATGTTGGCCAAGGCAAGATTAACGATTTTCATCTTACCACCCCATTTCAGCAAGAAATGCGTTTAACTTTTCATGCCGTTCACGGTTGTGATCCACATGGTAGGCACCTAACTTTAGGTCTCCGTAAATAACGCCATCACGCAGATAGAGCACTCTGTTTCCCCGCAAAGCCGTCTTGATGTCATGTGTGACCATCACAATACTCTGTCCATTGTGGTTGACTTCGGTCATCACATCTAGCACACTATCACTTGCAGCGGAGTTGAGCGCACCGGTTGGCTCGTCTGCGAAAACGATTTTCGGAGAGTTGATCAATGCGCGCACGATGCCTGCCCGCTGTGCTTCACCGCCGGAGAGCTGGGAGGGGAATTTCCCCCATGAAGCTTCGTCTAATCCCACTTGTGCAAGCAACTGTTTTGCTTTGGACACAATTTCACGCTTATTTTTACTCACCAACAAGCCACTTGCCAGCACATTATCTAATACACTCATGTTGTCCAGTAAATAGATCTGTTGGAACACAAAACCGCAATTATTTCTTCTAAAAACGGCAAGCTGATCATTATTCAACTTGGAGATGTTCTGCTCCTCAAAATGGATTTCACCCAATGTGGGTTTATCCATACCCGATAGCGCATAGAGCAGGGTGGATTTCCCCGAACCCGAGCTGCCCATAATTACCGTAAAATCCCTCTCCATAAGACTGATATCTAGATTTTTCAACACATGCTGCTGAATACCACCACTAGAAAAGGTTTTGCATAATTTTTCTGTTCTTAATATTACGTTTTGCATGGATAACCATCCTTTATTGACATATTTAAAGTGTTATCTATTCAATCCACATACAAATAAGACTGTAAAGTAGATTACAGTCTTATCATACAAGAGCAATTCTTATTTAATCTTTGTCCAATCCTTAACCGTTTCTTAATTCGCTTAGGCAAGCTTAATTTTTAGTGTAACGGTAAATCCATCCTCACGGTTATAGCATGCAATATCACCCTGCATATTTTGCATAAGATACTTGGAAATGTACAAGCCAAGCCCTGACCCGCTTTGTCCCCCTATATTATTTCCTCTATAAAATTTGTTGAACAAGAGAGGTAATTCATCCCCCGAGATGCCATTCCCATAATCATTGATGTCCATCTCTAAATAAGTGCTGCATATACGAGAAGTAATCGTAACATTGGTGCCCGCATATTTATATGAATTACTCAAAATATTATCAATTACTTGCTGCAGACGCATGACATCCGTTAAGAGGATACAATCCGGTATTGGCTCACAGCTGATTTGATCATCGTAATTTACATTCGCAATCATACCGTTAAGGACATTGCTGTATTCCTCTCTTACCGTAACCTTTAACTCTTTCAATTCTTCCAAAGTCGCATGGAACATATCGGTCACAAGTAGATTAATCTGCTCTGCTTTTGAATAGACCATGTTTAACTGCTTGATCACCTTTTCATCGGCAGCACGCAGCAGCATGAGTTCGGTCACCGCTTTAATGGAGGCAACAGGTGTTTTAATGTCATGGCTTAAGCTGGCAACGAGTTCCTTCTTGCTGCGGTTTGCAGCATATTCACTATTACGCGCTACTGCCAATTCCTCGCGCATGATATCAAAGCTTTCGGTAAAAGCGCCGAACGTATTATTTTTGTCCATTTCCAAAGGAATGTCTAGATTTCCTCTCGCCACATTTAGAGCAAAGCTCTGCAACTTTTGGAATGGTTTAAATACCGTATAATTTATAAATAATATACATAGTGTAAACAGCACCGCTAACGTGGTAAATGTCATAAAAATCACAATTACAAGTTGTTTCTTGATCTGTTGAATCATTTCTTTATAATCATTGTAAATAATAAGCTTACCTTCAGGGGTACCATTTACCATTATGTCTGTGATCGTATCTCTGTTTTTGATGGCATCATTTATCGTAGTGGAAAGTCCGCCTGCCGTTTGGTAGAGCACGTTGCCACTGTTATCGAGAACGGCAAAGTGCTCCCTTAATGTGCTGTAATCTCCTTGTCCGATATGTCCCCAATGGCTTTCAACCGTCTTTAATACCTCATTCACAGCGACAATATTCACATCGGTATTTTCCTTCGTCACAAGTACTAGTACAGAAAAAGAAACACCTGCAATAAAAACAATAAGGATTAATAAGAAGATCCATTTTATTCTCATGACTTACTATCCTCTAAGACGTATCCCGTTCCCCATACAGTTTTGATATATTGCGGTTCGTTCGGATTGACTTCAATTTTTTCACGTAAATGACGGATATGTACATTGAGCGTTCCATCTCCGGTAAAGGAATCCCCCCACACATTGTGGAACAACTCTTCTTTGGTGACTACCTTGTTTTTATTTTTCGCTAAATAGCAGAGCAATTTATATTCCAACGTCTTGAGTCTTATATCTACACCGTTCACACGGACACGGCAAAGCATACAATCGATCTTGATCTGGCCGAATTCCAGGATTTCAGTAGGACTGCTATTCCCGCCGTACCTTTTGAGCACAGCCTTCACTTTGGCAAGCAATATGCTGAGTGTATAGGGCTTCTGTATGTAATCATCTCCACCTATGTTGAGTGCAATGAGTACATCGTCATCACTAGAACGGGCGCTAATAAACAGAATTGGAATCTGCGTTGTTTGCCGTAGCCTCTTGCATAGATCAAAGCCGGATGAATCACCGAGATTGATGTCCAGGAGGATGAGCGATGTTTCATTTTCTCGTAAAAACTGTTCGCACGCTTCTGCGCTAGTTACATAAGCGGATTTGACCTCGAACATATTAAAGTACTCACTTGTTGTTTCCGCAAGGACAGTCTCGTCATCCACAATTAAACAATCATAGTTCATAAGCGTTCTCCATTTAGTGATAGAATAGTAATCATTTTGCCTGAGACTTTCGATATCTCTAATTGCATGGTAAAAACGGTCAACGACAGAACCAAGCAAATTAATTTTACTTCCGAAATTACGAAATAACGTCCTCTCGCTTACGCCTTATCGCTTATCTTCATGTTATATTCTCCGGATGTTAGTGTCCACTCACGAATTAATAAAAGCTGGGAAACCTAGAGCTGAAGCGGTTTACCTCAACCCCTTCGAGACTGAATAAGCAAAAAAGCGACCTCATGAGGTCGCTTTTCTAATACTAGCCATGTAACCCTCCCGTTAAGCGGGGGCTATGACGATAGGGTCCTACCGGGATTTGGATTAGGCTGGTTAATCCTCCCGAAGTCATCTTGTAGATTTCATCACATAATCTGGCATCAAATCCGAGGAGCGGATGTCCCCCTAACCCGATAGCCGATGCTGCTAACAGCAAACGCTGTACGAGCATCCCCGCTTCCATCTGTTGGATGCGGTATCCCCTATACCCCATCGCTGTTACGAGATGATCCTTGTCCCCTGCTATATGAAAGCATAGCGGCACTTGAAACAGGTTCACATTATCAGAAGGCATTCCTTGCTGCAGCTGGAGCCGATGATCCCCATGACGTATCAATCGTAATGCATGAGCAGCGCTGTCATAATAGTAAGCACCTTCCGGAATACCATCAACGTTATACAAACAGACGTACAATGAAACGCGGGAAACAGGGTTCTCACGGTCCCCATCCAAATCATTCCAATATTTGAAGGAAGCCGTTGCCTCCTGCAGCAGTAAGGCCAGCTGCTCTTGGCTTACCTTGCTCATCATAAAGTCACTGTCCGGCGAATACCGCTTTCGGCTTACTGACGCCAGATCATACAACAATCGCTTCACGCGGGGAAGAGCCACCGCTTGATCCTCACAGTGAACGATCATCTCCTCCCCGATTCGCGGTATCGACCGAAGCGATTCCAATAGGGATGCTTCGTTCATTTTGATTAGCATCGGAAATTCCTTAACCCTCCAGGACCGGACGTAATGATTATGCTGAACCGTTGGCAACTCCCGGCATAATTCGGTGGCGGAGACAATCTCCTCTCCCTCATTCCTATTGGCAAACCCGGGGATTGCGGGCTCCACCGACAGCGGAATCACCGCATACACGCTTTCCTCTTGTTCGGATACCCCGAGAAGATCATTCACGGCTCGATCAAGAAACTGAAAAAACACCCCCGACGCAAAGCCAAACCGTTTGGCTACTTCCAAGAGTTGCCCGATCAGCGCACCCGCATCAAGTCCTTGCAGGCGGTAGGAAAAGTTATTGTATTTAAAAAAGTTTTTCCAAAACATAGTCGATACAAAAACCGCACCAAAGCAAGCCGAAGCGTCATAGCGATTACCAAGAGCCCTGGCTAAATAAGAATCGAAGTCACCTTCGCGTAGCAACACCAAACGGTGATGAGCCACATCATAATGGTATACCCCCGCAGGCAAATCCTCTATTTTCAGATACACGTATAATTCATTCGGATATAACGCTCCCCCGGAGGGAGCAAACCGCCGGTACAGCTGCAGCAGGCCCATGGTTTGCACCATGGAATTCGAGGCAAGGACTGACTGGGACAATTGAGTGAGCCCGAATACATACCAGAGAAAATGACCTATTAGACGAAGGTCGGGCTTCACCGGCGTTTCACCGCCTTCGAGCGTCAGCGGTACTTCCGGAGATAACGGAACCACAGGTAAACCGCGATAGAGCTTATATGCAAGCGGTCCGTCTTCCCAATCCACCACCAAGTCCAGCGGTTTGGTCTTGTCAATGTCATACTGCAGATTGTGCAGAAACGCCTCCAGACTCATCCTTGTCCCTCCTTATATGAACGAGGGTGGTCAACCACGCCACGTTTCTATTTTTGATACTATGGAAATGGATGCGGATATGGATTGAGATCTTCTAGCTTAAGCGGCTCCTTCGCGTACCCGAGTTCCACAGGTACCCGGAGCACCCGCTCCAACCCTGCCAGGCGGGTAAACTGATGACCGAATGTCATCGGCAGCATCCCCGGGATCAGCACTTTCACGCAATGCAGTCCATTTCGATTAATTTCCGGCGCTGTTACATCCACCACGATCACATCGAGATTCAATCGGTGGAATGCATTAAGAATGTCCTTCAGATCATCCGTTAAATCGGTATGCCTTGCCCCCCGCTTAAACTCCTCTTCAAACGTTCTCAACGGGCGATTGTCATCCAGCAAAAATTGCAGGCGCTCCTCCGCTTGCGGCAATCCGTAAAGTAGTGAATGATCCTCCATCTCCTGTACCAGGGATGAATCATGGAACATTCGAACATACGCCTCCCGGTTCGCATCCAATTTCTCGTCAAGCGTCAGCACCATACCGGCCAACTCGTGAACCGCACTTTTCACGGCCCGTATCGGATCTGGATGAGCTCCGGCTGCACAGATGAGATTCACTCCTGTTTGTTTCCTGTTTTTCGCCACTCCCCACACGCTTGGAATCCCATTCTCCATCGTCGAATTGAAGAAATACACATCAAACCCTGCCACTGCCTGCAAACGATCGATCATCAATCGCAATTCTTGGTCGTTAGCGGAATTTAGGTCAAGGCGCGGGAGAGGCAGCTGCGCATACCATGTCATTAGAAATGAATCCCGCTCCACCACTTCCAATATGCCGTAAAAAATAGCCTCCTCCAAACTTCCACCTAACGCACATCCGTTGGAAGTTTCAAACACAAAGCTGTGCCCGCAGCCCATGCTGTAATAGGCAAGCTGTTCCGGAACTAGAATCGGACGCTCTTGCAAAAACGAATAGCCCCATACCCAATTCATCGGGTGGTCAGGATTAAACGTTGTGTACGGAGCCCCCGGCTGGGCATATTGTTCCTCCGTATGCACCCCTACTTTGACGGGATCGAGTGCTTGATCTTTCAAATTGTTGAAGCTGTCACGGACTACCGTCCGTTTGCTTCGAGGCGCCAGACCGCAGTACCGCTCCAACCCCTCCAATATGGCGGTCAACTCGCTCACCGCATAGGAATGAGTCCGGCCTGCTGTTCCAACGTCCTCTGCGAACAACGGCAGATTCACACTCACATCGGCAAATAGCGACTTGAGATCAACCATTTTCCCATTCAAAAAACCGGTCTGGTAATCCATGTAGTCTTGGGTCAAAACTTTACTCAGCTCATCCACCCGGCGGCAGCGGTAACTGTCTGAGCTGATCTTTGGACTTGGTTCTAGCGAAATATGGGCTGCTGTCGATGAATCGTCAGGCAATTGACTACAAACCGGACATAGCGGGTCAGGGAGAATGAGGTGAAGTGTGCTCTCCAGCGTTTTAAGGTTGATCAAAAACACACTCCCTGCAGATTGAACCGTTTCGCCTTGTAACACTCTCCGTGCCTCTACTACCAGCAAGTGAGCCACCTGCAAAAGTCCTGTACGTGACGCCCATGCATCACGCAGCATTCCCCCATGTGTCACCAGCCTCTGCTGCAGCTCCCGCATTTCCTTGCGTTCGCGTCCTGCCATGAGGCGCCGCGTGTCTGCACACTGGGAGCACCCTTGTGTACCCGGGCGAACCAGCGGTCCGATCACGCCCTCACCAAATGAAACAAAGCCGCGAAGCCAAGGAATGCCGGCGGACTGCAGCACCTCTTCTGCCTTTTGATGAACGTAAGGATGCCAAGCATCGTGCAACACCAGAGCCAAATCTACCGCTTCCGGTACTCCTGCCTCGAAATCGATCTGACGAACGACCTCAAATTGGGTTGACAGTTCTCCGCACACGCAGTCCGCCAGCACCCCTTCGCCAACAATCACAATCATAGCGCTCACCGGGATCCCTCCTCTCGTAGCACCGCGCCAAACACCCCTGCCACTTCCTCCTTCAAAAACGGTTCTACCGCCAGATCGAAGACCAACAGCCTCTTACGGTTCCGATTCAAAACCTGTAAGGCGGACTGCAGAACCTCCGATTGTGACGATGCTTCACATGTAGGGATCTCAAGGCTTAGTGGGGCCTGTTCTTCCAGATGTACGGTCGAAAACTCCAATGATTGCGATTTGATGCCATCCGGTTGGTTTTGTGCCCCCAGCAGAGCCTGTTGTAATGCCTTCCGCAAAGCCAATGTCACATTTAAGTCTACACTGCCATACCAGCAATCACTCGTACCGACCCATACCACAGGAAATCCGGACACTTCCTCTCCCAAGGCGATCACCGGTGCTCCCTTCATCGTCGTCAATGCCTCTATATAAAAAAGGCAGTGTTTATCTTCTACCGCACCTAACTGTACCGGAGAGACCGAAGGCAACTGACACGCCTGCTGCTTGCCCAATACTTCGTCTAAACACCTTTGCAACCCTCGGCAAATGCCTTCCGCAACCGTTTCTCCTGCTCCGATGCCAATAAACTCCTGCGTTTCAATCCAGCTGCCCTCTACTCCCGGATGGGAGGGCAGCGTCGAAACGATCCGATCTGCCATTCGCGAAACATATGCTTCAAGCCCGACCAGCCCCGCTTCCCGCCGCGCCTCCTCATGCGTCAGAGCGGTACAGATCATTTCCGGTAGCAGCCCAGCCGGTCCTTCCGATAACGGATCGATAGCCTGAACGCGGCACTGAGAGAGCGGTAGCTGCGTTAAATCCCCCTCCTCCCAAACATGAAAAATCCCTGATTCCACCGATGTCAGCCGGCTGAAATGAGGAATCAATCCGTTCTCACTTTTGTTTGTTCCCCGTTCAAGCTGAAGATCGAAATCATGAATCCATTCAGGTGCGCTAAGTCCGGTCACAAGCGGATGGGGCAGGAACGAATGCCACGTTCCTTCCAAAGTCTCCAGATTAAGCAGAAAAAATCGATTATTCTGTTCCGAATCGTTCGCTCCCGTAATCTTTTTAAATAGTTCAAACACGCTCACATTGGCCAACATCGCTCCCGCTGTGGAAGAAAAGGTGTGCAGTTGTGGGTCTTTAGAAATTGCGGATTGGTGTAGGCGACGCCACGCTGACTCCCAGCATCCCTCAAGATCCGGATGTACTAACGGTCCCGCCAGACCCACCTGTTGCAAACATACAGCAGAAATAAATACCTTCTTCTCCTCCTTGCAAGCCGCATGAAGAACTCGAAGTTCCCGGGCATCGTCCTCCCGTGACACAAACAAAATCGAATCAAACGGCCTCACAGCCTCCCGCCAACAACTCCCCCCCTCCTTCTGCAAGGTAACCTCCTCTATTGCCACCTCGGAGTCGGTTTTACGGGCATGTGCCGCCAGTTCTGACATCCGTTGCTGATCCGTCGAATCTGAACCCGAGACCAGTACATGAAATTTGGGCAATCCGGATTCAAGGAGCGCTGAAATCGCCGAGATCAAAAATGGACCGGAACCGACCACCAATACTTTGGTCTGACGATAGGACTGAAAACGATACGCACCCGAATCACCGAAATGATCCAAAAATTCAATTTGAGAAGCATACTTTTTGAGAACCTCTTCCGGCAATTGATGTGGAGTATCTTGGCTCACATCCCGAGCAAAGCCGTTACGATACAAAACTTCTGCAATTTCATATACCTGATTCCGGTGTTGGTCCGGCAATCCGTCAGTCAAATCCCCCAATCTATGCTCCCCATTGAATATCGGTATCAGTGTTTCAATCCACTGATCGATCGCCTCACCTTCCATGCGGAACGAGCTTACATTGTTTCGAAAATACACACCGCTCAAATCAGGGAGAAAAAATGTATCCCTTTTAACCTTTAGACGCATCGAAGGGTTCAAATTTGTCATTCTATTCCTCCTCCGTAGGCTGTTCTCAATCTGCCTCAACACTTCACAAGTAATCTTATGTACAGCTATTTGTCCCTCATGACTGTAACGTTTGAACTTCTGCCCTTTCGTTACCAACGCAAAACACCCCTAAATTAGATTAGATTAACCCAGGGGTTTTTCTAACATCTATTTTAGGGATGCACATCAAAATGATACACGTTCCTTTCTCTTCTCATTAAGCAGCCACTGTTTCCGTAGAGAAATAAGTAATATTGGACACAAACATTGCCTTATCGGCAAAAACTACCTTATCGTCCTCCACGGTGACAGTTCTGACAGTTCTGACAGTTATGGCAGTTATGGCAGTTATGGCAGTTGTGGCAGTTTTGGCAATTGAAGCAGTTTTGACAATTGAAGCAATTAGAACAATTGAAGCACCTGAAGCAATTGAAACAATTGAAGAAGAAGCACAGTCGAGCTGACTGATCGCTTTGAGCGTTCCAAGGAGTCATCTCACTCGCCTTAAACTTGGAAACATTCAATTTCTGCAGATCATTTTTAAAATCATTCATACTCTTACCTCCATTTTTAAAAAACCGTTTTACTGGCAGCATAAACGCCAATTCTAATACTCATGACAACATATGAATCGCGCTCCGCTCTTGTTACTGATCTAAATGCCTATATTTTCTTTTTCTTCGTAAATCCAAGCTCGAAATTGCTTCTCCGTGTTAGCTGAGACAACACTATAAAAAAGAGCTTTTCCGGCTGAACAGAGTCATGCAGGGAAATACAAAAAGAAGCCTGCCACCATTACAGTGGCAAAGCTCCTTTTTCGTTGTTGTGGATTTATAGTATGGAGGCGAACCGTGGCTGTGCGAAAACACAATCCGTCGCTGCGTGATGCTCAGACTGTGTAGGGAGGTGGCGTAGTAAATCATCCAAAAAGTCGAGAATGTTAACTTGCTTCATAACTCTTAAGTAACAATGATTTGGCCTTTTTAAACTGCTCGTCATTCACGATTGTTATTTCAAGTTCACCGGTTCCATAGTGCCTGATCTTTCTCACATCTCTGGTGAATCCTGGTTCAATAGTGATGGAGTCGGGATTCACCTTCACATATACTGTAATTTTCTTCGATTGGGGGTGAATCTCGATACAGTTCCGTCAAAGCAAACCGAGGGGAGTCCAACCCCTATTCGAAGATAACGATAGCACAAGCTTCTACGGGTTAGTGACAGATTTGATGTCACCCTGAACACACAGTGCCCCTCCTGAAGATTTATCATTGCTTATTCATTTACCCTAACTATACCCACAAGTAAAAGCTCTACCATTTGATCTAACGCCTTCTCTAAAGTTAATTCCTTTTGAATGGCAGCCTGATAATCCATCAACTGATAGGAGCAACATCTAAATCAAATTTTTTACCATTTATTTTGGCATTTTTATGACCCATAAATAATTCGATCGTATTTTCTGCATCAATAATAGTAACTTTTCTTGTTTTAGAGTTCCATTTAATTTGAGCGCCTAAATTTTCGGTTATAATCCTAATAGGTAGTAAAGTTCTATCACTTTCAGAAATCAAATTGGCATTTTTTATTATAGATCCATTTATAAATAATGCTACAAAATCTTTGCTAATTAACTCTTTGGTAGAGTCGCCATATAGGATATAAAACTCGCTTTACAACCAATTACACACATGCATTATTTATCAACAAAATCAGAAATTTCTGCCACTATTGATTTTTATAATACTACCTCACTATTTTAAAAAAAGAACACCCAGACCTCTTTCGGTCTAGGTGTTCATGATTTTTAGCTGAAGACGTAAGTTCCAACATGGTGAATGCCATTTTGGGCGTTGCCGAAACCGTAAAGGACAACGTACAAGGCTCCGTCCTCACGATCCAACATGCCCAATCGCCGTCACAAAGAGAAAGAGAAATACAGCCATTGATGTGTTAATTATTTCGAAAAGCGTAAGCGGCTTAGACATTTTAGTCGGTGATTTCGGAAAAATACCAGCTAAGTCGATAATGTACACGATAAAGTATAAAACAGCGATGATTTGCGTGATGAAAATGGCATGAGAATGTGATATCAACAAGAGATAGCACGCGATGAACGACGTAATTCCAAGTAAGATAAGAAACAGATTAAACCCCCAAAATACAACCCCTTTTAATTTTGAAAAATCTCTATTCTCAATCGGTCCTCCCGGAACCAATATCGCCAACAATGTTACATTTAAAAACACTACTAAACTTGCCATGATCATGATGTTCTGCATCGTTATCTCTTCCTCTCATCTATTAGTGTCTCCAGATTAACAGGAAGAAAAGAACGTGTATTGTAAAAAATCAGCATCTATGATCAGGCGTTCATCACTTCTGACCATGCCATACATAACGAAGGGTTAACTCATGTGGCAGTTTCTCTAACTCTTTGACGGTTTTGCCTGCAAATTTCTTGGATGTTTTGATGAGGTGAGACTGATCATAGTAACGATACTGCATATCCTTCCTCAATCCTTCATCCTCAACATGTTTTCTGAACTTCACAATATCTCCATAGACCTTTGGGGTCAGTCCGACATGTTTTTTGAAGAAACGCTCCAACGTACTTACTGAAATACCAAAAAAATTCGCCATACTCACAATGTTCAAGTTTTCATACTCTCGTTCTACATATGTAAGCATTTTCTCTATGCGACCAGTATCCTTTTTATTCAACGCAAATTTTTGTAGCAAATAATGATTGATTGCCGGGATATGTTGCTCCACATCTTTAGATCTCATCATCATTCGGTACAGTTCATCTAGATCAGGGTCCACATCGATAGCCTGTACGATTCGCTCTGTCAATTCGAGGCTGGACACATGAAACAATTGTATAAACCCTAACGGAGTTAATGAAATCCCGATTTGATACAGCTGTTGTCCATATCGAACATGTTTCGCCCTTTTCATTTGACCAATCACAACCGTATTGGGGATCACCATTTCCTGGTCTTCTCCCACCAGCCTATAAGCAGACCCATAATTGAAAATGATATTGATATGCCCCAGCGGCATAATAATATCTTCTCTGTTGTCATCAGCGGGAAAGTCGAAGTCTACGACCCAGATATAGTCCACTATCTTATGCAAGGCATTTATAGGTTCAAAGGTTCGAATCATCGTATGCATCTCCTTACTCACTGGTGGAGGCGAACCGTGGATCAACAAATCCACAATTCGCCGCAGCAAAGTAAGTTGTTTACCTTGATCCGTAGGTTCCTTCGGCTGTGAAGCGCCCAGTGCCTTTCAATGTATAATCAAAGAATTTAAGAATAAGTTCATTCTCCGTTTCTATACAGTAATATGAGTCAATAGCTGCTTTTCCACCCTGCAGCATATTTGCGAGCAGAGGAGAGAAAAGCGGTAAATCGGTGAGGCTTAAATGCTTTGCACCTTGAAAATGAACGGTATATGCTTCCATGAAGTTTTTGTCTGCGGTGTAGTTTGCCGCATAAGTAGAGTTACTTCCAAGCTGTTTCCAAACATCGTCAGAATAAATGTTAAGGATTGGGGTCATGTAAGCTTTGCCACTTGCCGCTAAATTACCAGTCTCATTGTTATAAGCAAGCTCGCTAAAAAACGGGGCATCAATATTGACAACCGCACTTACATCTTTACGATCTCGGCCGATCCAAACGCTTGCCGCGCCGCCCATGGAGTGCCCGAAAACACCTATTTTATCTTTACTGATATGTTGATAAACAGGGGCCGTATCGTTTCGGGATTTTTCAATGATTGTATCAATGACAAAATTCATGTCGTCCGTTCGCAGTTTCATCCATTTTTGAATGAGCCCATAAAACTGCTCCCTTGTGTAAATGCCCTCTTTGTTGGCATTATCGACTTCCATCTTATAATCCGAATTGATTAAGGTAAACGACCCATCGTCTGAAACTGTATAAAAAGAATGATAAGGATGATCAATGGAACATACGACATACCCGTGACTTGCAAGCTCCCTAAAAGTAGAGTCATTGCTTGTCTTAATACCAGAAGCTCCATGTGAGAATACCAAGAGCGGATGTGTTCCATCGGCATTTTCGGGATACCAATATTGTACATTAACAAACCTATTCTTACCGGTATCGGCAAATTCCTCGATGCGGTTTTTGTCTATGTAAGTGTATGTTGCAGTTGCGACTTCATATTGGCCCGTAACTTTTGGCAGTTTATGCTGCGGAAAAACAAGTGCAGGTACAAATACAAGTATCAACAATAATGTCATCATGACTGCTTTTACGACAATACGGGAGGTTTTGTAATCACGGTTACTCGCTTTATTGCGAATAAGGGAAGCCGTTCCGATTACCGCTAGTATGACAAGCAGTGCTGCAAGCAATACCCAGCGGAAACTCCAGACGATTACCGATGAAAATACGAGAATTACAAATGCTGCGAAAGCAACAATTCTCACCCAATTCCTAAACTTTAGATGGTTCTGCTTCGTTACAATACAGTACACGGTGAAAGCAATTTCGAAAATCAATGCGATAAAAAATAATATTGTTCCCACGGCAGTTTCTCCTTTTTGTTTCTTACTAGTTATTTTGTGAATTCAGCATACAAAACCGCGGAAATGATGTATATAGAAAATCAATAAGCTGTATCTACAGCCCGTTAAGTTGCACAAAAAAGGGCGGTAAGCTCTAAAGCTCACCACCCTTTTCTTTCAATGATTTTAGTCCCTCGTTAATTTGATCAGCCACTTTTTTATCGTTGTTCCATGAGAGCAGACGAACGACAGCATAGATCACCGCTATTTGCAATGCTAAAATGAGTATGCTTGATGTGCTATTGGCAATACCAAGAATAGCTCCAAGGGAGATCAATATCGTTTCTAAAGCAATAAAGTGAATTGCCATTCTGATACGCATATTCTTCTCGCTTATGTTGATAGAAGAATTCAAAATAAATCCCGCCAGCGCACCTATAAATGAAAAGGCCATGATTATATAAATCGACTTCAAATCGAAAGCCATATCGGGATATAAAAATTGTCGCAATATCGTTATAACAATGATGATGGATGCGAAGATGACTAAGAAATTTTGACTCACCTTTTTAACCGGTTCATTCAGCCTCATTGTCGCCCCTCCTCTCACAATCCAAGCATATTTTTAAGTACCGGCACATACTGCCTCGATATGACAACACGTTCCCCATTATCAAGCACTGCTTCAAATCTGCCGCTTAACGATGGACGAACGAATGAAATTTTGGCCATGTTCAAAATCGTTGATTTGGATGTGCGAAAACATTTCCTTCCTTTGCATAACTCCTCCAACTCATAGAGCTTGTGCTTCACCTCATAAATCTCATCCTTGCAATAAATAAAAACTTTCCCGTCAACGGCCTCGAAATAATAAATATCGCTAATTTTTAGACGGTGAATCCTATCATTGTGATATCCTAGAAAAATGAGGTCTTCCAACTTTAGCTTGTTTACGATTTCGTATATTTTGTTATTTACCTCATGGCACCTGATAAGAATTTCCTCTTCCTGCTCTTTACTGATCTCTTCTATTGAAACTTTCATAAACTCACTCACTCGCTCGCATCGTCGTATATGATTTTTGCCGCGGGCTTATACACCGCAAAGAAAGCATCTAAAACTTCGGGACGGAGATTCTCTATAGCATACGTACATTCTAACAAATCTTTCTATAGACATACAGCAAAAATCCACAACCTCATGCGGTTGTGGATTTACATGGTGGAGGCGAGAGGAGTCGTACCCCTGTCCGAACCTTAGTGCTTTTTTCACTCAAACGTTTAATTAAACACCTTATGTGAGAAAACTCAAAAAAAAGAGACTATAATTCGACAAAATACAGGAAGATCCCTCCTATTATTTCAATATATTAGTTTATCCTTTAGGAGTAGTAATTCTACAAGATAGCAAAGGCGTCCCTTAAACGACAAAAACCCGCTTACTGAGTAGGTTTTATTTTAATATGTATGGAGGCGAACCGTGACTATGCAAACCCACAATCCGCCGGAGTGTGATGCTACGATTATTTAGTGATGTAGCATCCGTCTTTCACGTCGTATTTTCTGCTCAAATTCTATCTGTGATGTATCCTTAGGTTTTCTGTAGAAATACAGCACGAATAGCCACACTGCAGCCAGCACATAATAGACTGCACAACCTATTCCAGTAAACAAGGAGGACCTTTCAATTGAGCACAAACCAACCGGACAAGAACCTAATCAACACGGTGAAAGATCTGGATGCGGCACCCGTGAACAGCCAGGAGGCCCAACAGCAGCAACAGGCCCGCAATGATCGCCGGAAACAAGCGCTGCATGACAGCAATGGCAAATACACGGAAAATGAATCTGACAACTATCATTAGAAGTCCACGTCATTCACAATCTGCTGCCCTTAGCTATTCATCGAACAAAACACTCCGGAGACCGTGTAGCTCCGGGGTATTTTTCGGAGCAAATATAAAAGCTAACGACATTTCAGACGCGATGATAGATAACCTGAGTGTAAATGTGAAGATAAATTTCAAAAAAGCCGAAAAACGCAAGAAAGCGACCTATCATAGTCGCTTTTCTAATGGTATAAATGAATGCGAGGGGAGTCGAACCCCAATAGCATTTTCCTAATCATCCTGCAGTCCGTTACTTCTCTACTCCATTTGAATTTTTCTATCTCTCATATGGGCGTTAATGGTATTAACTTCTAAGCATCCTGCGAAAGGCTTTCAACTGCCGTAAAAAACACATCCAGCAGGTCTTTATCAAAATTGGCTTTTACGTAGTCGGATATTTTGTCTAATTCTTCCTTGCTTTCATACTCTAAGCATGCACGCCCTTCACACCATAACACCGTGCATTGAAATAACTGCCTCACTTGCTCAATAACATAATCTTGCTCCACGACCTCACGGCTAACTGCCAACGTTCTCATGCCCCCTTTGTAAATGATTCCCTCTATAATCGTTCCTATCCATATTATTCAAAATTTAAATTTATGTTTTCGATGACATATGTCACAAATGTAAAACCTCTTTCAGGTCTAGATGTTCACGATTTTTAACTGAACATTTTTAAAAACTCATCAATTGAATCTGCGAAAACTCCGTTAGGATTCTCATCAAACACCTCAAATAAAATTTTAAGCGAATAGATGAGCGTTTTTTTATTTAAATCGAGTATATTCTCATTCCACTTCGCATCTTAGTGTAGATCAATTCAAAAAAACACATTATCCAACATCAACATTTATTTTACTACCTACGTCAGCAATAACCTCTTATTCACCAACACAATCATTTATTACCCAAAAAATTAGTTATTTATGTTCACTTATTGAGCATACATATTGACCTGGAAGGAGGTAAGGAAGTACGTCGTTATGCAATCAAGGTACGAATGATCGTTTGGTTCTTCGTGCATAGTTTATCGAAAAGAGGAGGAGTTTTTTGATGTCAACCCTAAGTTTTCCTAATTCTGGGCTAATTAAGAAGGTTTTCGCCGGCGGTCTATTGATGACGCTCGCTTTTATGGCTCTATTCTTATTCGAGTCCAAAGCATCCGCTCACGGATATGTAAGTAATCCTTCCAGCCGTGCGGATTTATGTGCAAGAGGAATCAATACGAATTGTGGACTTATTATTTATGAACCGTATAGCTTAGAAGCAGCCAAAGGATTCCCGGCAGCAGGTCCAGCCGATGGTAAAATTGCAAGTGCTAACGGCTTGTTCGCTCCACTTGATCAGCAATCCGAAACTCGTTGGACAAAAGTAAACATTTCACCTGGACAAACGACTTTTGACTGGAAGTTAAAAGTACCTCATGCAACAGCTAGCTGGAAATACTACATTACCAAGCAGGATTGGGACCCGAATGCACCATTAACTCGTGCATCCTTCGACTTAACTCCTTTCTGTAATGTACCGTATAAAGGTACGCCGTCAAATACCTATTCCGACACTTGTAACGTACCGAACAGAACGGGATATCAAGTCATTCTCGCTGTTTGGGAAATTGCGGACACAGGAAATGCATTCTATAACGTTATCGATGTTAACTTCTCCGGTGATGGAAATCCAGATACCACAGCGCCAACTGCTCCTACAGGAGTAACAGCTTCCAATGTTGCAACCACTAGTGCAACAATTTCTTGGAATGCTGCCACAGATAATGTAGGCGTTACGAATTATCGTATTTTTAACGGTTCAACCCAAATCGCTTCCACAAGTGCACTGAATTACAATCTAACAGGCTTAACACCTAATACAACCTATAACATTACTGTTAAAGCAGTAGATGCTGCCGGGAACGTATCACCGGCTAGCAATTCTGTATCCTTCACCACACAAGCCGTAGAAGGTCCTGATACTCAGGCTCCTTCAGCTCCTACAAGCTTACATGTGATGGGTACAATTACATCTACTACAGTTCCTTTAATGTGGAATGCTTCAACGGACAATGTGGGTGTAACAGGCTATCAAGTGTTCCAAGGCTCGACATTAGTCGCTACGGTTTCTGGTTCAACGCTTGAATACACTGTTATTGGTCTGTCACCAAATACGCCTTACTCCTTTACTGTAAAGGCTGTTGATGCTGCTGGTAATGTATCCGTTGCTAGCAATATTGTCAATGTAACTACACCTAGCGCACCTGTCACCTACCCAGCCTGGGATGCATCCACTGTTTATGTTGGTGGCAGCAAAGTAACCTATAACGGTGTAAACTATGAAGCTAAATGGTGGACTCTAGGTGAAACTCCGGGTGGAGCCGACGTATGGAAAGTCATTCCTTAGTATTCAGATTTTCATGACTACAGAATTTTTCTGTAGTCATTTTTCTTATCTTTTATTTATGAAACATATGATTCTCATGCTCACAGACACAATGCCACACTATAGTGAAAAATCGGTAACGCCCTTCTTATATGCATATTTCAGAGTATATGTTTCTTCTTTTCCATAGGGCATTGTAGCGATTTTTATACGAGTATAATCAAGCCTGCTATCTCTTAAAACTCTTTTCACCAAGGTAATACTCCGTTCTTCTTCCGTAACAACACAAAATATATTAAGAGCATACTTTTTTGGGTCGGAAATGCATTTCCCCATATCTGATCCATCGACATAGCCTAAGTTAGCATCTGCTAGAGAGATCTCCAAGTATTCCATTACTTTATCTCTTAACCAGTGGTCACGTTGACTGCCTTTGGCACTTTTCATTGGAAATTGTACCACTAACCAGAATTTTTCACTCATTCAGATTCACCAGCCAATCTACAGTTAATATATTTAATCCGATCGCATGAGCGAAGATCCTGCATTACCAAATTATCTCATATATAATTATAACAAAGAAAATTTGTAACAACAGCAAAAACACCATCCTCATGCGGATGGTGTTCATGATGGTGGAGGCGAGGGGAGTCTGGGGTAAAGTACGCAAAAAAAATATGATAATATAATCTCGCCATCTAGCACTATCACTTTTTCAATTGCACTAGCACTGCTTGAGTAATCTCTTGGTGGTCATTGACATTTTTCCAGATCGCTACGAAAAAGAAAAACCACTTGGAGTTGTTATACTCGTATGTGGCTTGGCTTACAATACATAAGTATTAGCCTATCTTTTCAACCTCTCAAGAGGTTATCCAATTATCTTCCATTTCCAAAACGTCCGCGATATCCTGACACAACTGTCTGAACTGATCAACATCTTTCAACTTTTTGATTACTTTTAATCTTGCAAAAATGAATTGCCATCTCTACTGTACTCCAATAATTGAAATGGTTTAATATCCTTTCCCGGTATTTGATAAATCCAATGCGTTAAAATTGCTTTCATCCCCAAAAGATTGGATTCAAAATCTTCAAAACCCCCAGTGACACTTACAGTTAGTTTGATTGACAGCATCTCCCGTTAAAAGTGCAGACAATGGTAATGAAGGTGCAAATCCCCTACCCGCAGGAAAAATTTTTAACAACAACCTGCTGACAGCTATAGCGGCCCCAACTGTGCTCAGTTCTTTTATGTTCCGTTACCTCGAACTTCGTACATAGAATATATTGCATCACCAGCATTTAGGAATTCCACTCTCATTTTTATATTACCAAACCAAAAACAGTTATATCGGATATTGTATTTAGTTTCTCACCTAATGTGAGACCACCTATTTCTCAATTGATCTTTAGGGTCCTTACCATTTATGTTTTAACTTCCCAGACTTTGGCGCCTATTACGATAGATATCAGCTTCGTAAGTTTTCTTAATTCCCAACCAGTTTCTTTCGCCCATAGGCAGCACTGTTGGAAAGGGCAGGATTGATATGCTTCAGGATGAAAAGTAATACTTCATTATAGAAATGTAAGAATATTTTAGGGGCGCATCAGCGCTCCTTTTTTCATATCACGATGAATGAATTCCAATGAAAGTGAATTTCATGGTAAACTAAGTAATAATACGGACAATTTGTAAAAATTCCATTTGCTGCAATTAAATAGGTTAAAAGATCCAATTAGATTTTATGATAAAGGCGGGTGAGTAGATGAAAGAAGATAATAAGAAAAAGTGCAGGATTTTGATAATTTTTCTTAGTTTATTGTTTATTTTCATTATCATCACAGGATGTTCTGCGTCACAAGAGGTTCATCAGACTGAAGTAAAGAAGGACCAAGAATTTGACCAAGGAAGTATACTGGAATTTTCTGATATTTCCGAACAAAAGATCGAGGATTTTGCTAAGCTCAGTAAGGTATGGGGACTGGTGAAATACTACCATCCTAAGGTTGTATCTGGGGATATAAATTGGGATTATGAGCTATTTCGGGTGATGCCTTCTATTTTAGAAGAAAATTCGGATGTGAACTCAATTCTCTATGAGTGGGTTCATACGCTAGGTAATGAGACCGTTCCCGGGGATCTTGAACAGCTAAACCGGTTTTCCGAAGATTCTATACAGCTCAGTCCAACTACAGATTGGTCCAAGGACAAGGAATATCTCGGAACAGATCTGAGTCTTGAATTATCAAAGCTTTTGGATTCTAACATTTCAGAACGAAAAAATGCATATGTTAGTTTTAATGGTGATTCACCCTTTGCGATTATGCATAATGAAAGCTCTTATACTAGTATGAAATTTGATGATACAGGCTACAGGTTGCTTGGTTTATTCCGCTATTGGAATATTATCGAATATTACTTTCCTTATAAAGATGTCATCGGAGAGGATTGGGATCGAGTGCTTCTGGAGTTTATCCCAAAAATAATAGACGGGTCTGATTATGATTCCTATTTCATGACCTTAGCAGAACTGACATCTAGAATACATGATTCTCATGTTTATTTGACGGGCAAAAATAGAGAGTCAATTACTGAATATTTTGGAATTTATCGGCTACCCGTAAACTTTGTCGAAATTAACAATCAGATTGTTATAAGTAAAGTATTTAACAAATGTGGACTTAAGGTCGGAGACATTGTATTAAAAGTTGGCGACAATAGTATCGATGAATTATTAGAAGATAGAAGAAAATACATCTCACAATCTCGAGAAGACACGGCAATTAATTTCTTTAAAGCATTATTCCGAACTCATCAAAAGAATATGGACGTTACCTTAATCCGACAGGGAAAAACGATGAATATAAGTGCGACGAGCAACCTACAAGAGATTAATTTCCTTGTTGATACGAAATCACAAGCAATGGAGAACGGAGAAATCTTCTATATTAATGCCGGTCTGTTGGAAGAAGGCGAGATTGATAAAATCATGAAAAAATGGTGGAACACTAAAGGTCTGATTGTTGATCTTAGAAACTACCCTTCTAGCGCACTTGACTATAAATTAGCCAAATATCTGATCCCTTCTGAAAAAGAGTTTGCCAAAGCGTCGCTTCCTAATCCTGCAATACCGGGTGAATATTATTTTGAGCCTCTTGCCTCAGAGAAGCCTCAAGATACAGATGACGAGGTTTATAAAGGGAAAGTCGTGATTTTAATCAATGAACATACTATTAGTAACGGTGAGTTTACAACGATGTTGCTGAGAAAAACAGAAAATTCAATAGTTCTTGGGAGGCCAACTGCTGGAGCTGATGGTAATGTATTTGGAATTACTCTTCCAGGAAATATAAAAACTACAATAAGTGGAATCGGTATATTTTATCCAGAGAAAAAACCAACGCAAAGAATAGGAGTGCAGCCTGATATTCGTCTTGATCCAACCATTGAAGGAATTATGGAAGGCAGAGACGAGTATGTTGAGAGAGCTGTTGAATTAATTAAAGATGGTTATTAGAATTCCCAGAGAATCTGGAAATCTCATTTGGGGGGATTATTTGCTTGTTGGTAAGACAATTTGGAGTGTAACGAATCAATCAGTTTATTATTGGGTTCAGAACTGCAAGACACGAGCAATACTGATGGGAATATTTTTGGTATTCATCAGCCAAACGAGTATGCAAGATAGAGTTATACAATCGCATAGACAAAAGCCCGGCCTCACACGGTCGGGCTTTTCATATAGTATCTTTTAAACCTGTCAGACGAATTTCGTTAAGCTCTTCAGTTGTCCAAATAAATCACGCATCAAGTAGTGGATTTTAAAAAAAGAGAGCTTCTAAAGCTCACTATAGCTCTCTATAGCTCTCTATAGCTCTCTAAATCTCTCTATAGGCTGGCTGCATCATCCCTTGAGTAGGCTGATCCTCTTGGTACTCATAATATTGCGGCTGAACCGTCGCATGTATTTGTGTTTCCACTGGCACTGACGGCTGCTGATATGGCTCATCCACATACATGATTCTGCGCTGAATTTGCATGAGCCCATTCACGACGCGAAGTGCGACCCAAAAAAGTACAAGGCCAACTCCTACGTACAGCAAATATTGCTGATTATAGGTCCAATCTATATGAAAATAACTAAACAAGCTATTCTCTAAAATATCAAGCTGCATTTCATTCATCAAAATGATATGCACGACTGGAAGAGCAATAAATCCTAGTCCTAGTGAAATCACCGTTACCATAATAACAAAGAATACAATGCCTGTTACAAATCTTAGTAATACGAGCAGCAGGTTTCGAATGAATAGCCCCCCGTCAAAACCTCTCATCATTCGCATCAACCAGTTCTGCCCAGCTTCAGACTGTCGATTGTAGGTATACGAAACAGGAGGAGTAGGTAAACCTAAAATTTGTCTAATCATGCTTTGTTCAAAATTCACAATCCCATTCAACAGCTTAGCTACTCCAAAAAACAGCGGTATTCCGATAAATATTGGAGTTAAACCGATTGATAGTGCAAGTCCCGTTATCGCTACTGTAAAATAAATAATCCCTAACGGGAGAGATAGCAATAAATAGAGGATCGTTGCATAGGTTTTTGGATTAAAAAGCACCCAATTCACCTTACCTGCCCGCTCCATTGCAGTCGTTTCTATTGCCTTCATATTCAAACACTCCTTTGGCTTCATAAGTCACGCTCTGAGTTATAAATCCATTATATCCGCCTTATTCGCCTGACATAACCGTCTTAGGGGGTATCTGAAGCTAGACTTTAGGCTAGGACTGGTCCTGATGATTTTGTGTACAGCCTAGACCCACTTCAGACATTTATTGTAGTGAGAAAGCCTTAAACTTAACTTATACACAAATCTTTCATATCTATCATTTTTTTCAAAATAATACTTAATGAATTAAAACATCCTGAATTTTACTACCAAATCCTTCCTATGCCTGATAGACTAACGAATGTACTTTTATATTATTCCAAGGGGGAAAACATGAAGAACTTCACAAAATTTCTATCTATTTTATTCGCCGCAGTGATTATATTATCTGGATGCTCAAGTAATAATGCTGCGGATTCGGAGAAACGATCTTCGGATGAGAAGCTGGCATTATCCTATATCACGGACTACTTCAATGGAACGAAAGAGGACAGAATGAAGTTTGTTGAGGAGAATGTGCACCCTGATATGCAAGGTAAATTCCGCATTGGGGCTAAGTCAGGGGTTCCGGATGACCAGAAGCTGAAGGATCCGAAGGTTGCAGAATCTGTGCCATATGATGACGAAGACTCAAAAGGATCATTAGTACTCATTCAATCGGCAAACGATAAAGAAATGATTGTGCTGATTACCGATAATAAAGTTACCTTGGGTTTTGCCCCATCCGAGAACGCTGAGTCTGATGTGTTCCAAGACATGCGCAGTCAATTTAAAACAGCTAAATAATTTAATGGTAAAAGAGCACCGAGTCTGAACTGACCCCCGTCAGTAGACATCAGAATAAAATGATTAAGCTGCCTTAGCTCGTACTTTCGTCGGGCTAAGGCTGTTTAGTTTTTTCTGCAACCGCTCATCGTGGTAGAAATGAATGTAATCATCGATATACACCCCTCCTCACCTCCATGTGAATCATTATGTACGGAATGTACACTATGTAGTACATACACACCTGATGCGAAATATGCTCGAATATAAAAAGACAACATTCGACAAATCTTTATTTTTTGTTATAAGATACAAATTGATTGTAAAGAATAAAATAAAACGGATGGATGATTATGTTACAACTACTGCCTTTCATGATCGAAAAAATAGGAATCAATGAGTGAGCGTCAACCGTATGTGGATCAATTTAGCAAAAAATCGCACTATCCTGCCCGTTAGCTTAACGTCGCTGCCAGTTCATAACTTTATATTCAAGACACATCCAATCAAAAGAACCGGCCATCATGGCCGGTTCTTTATTCTCGAGTAATTTAGATGATTTTCATCCTTCAATAAACCAATCGCCACGCTCAAGCATAACTACACATTCTCTTGATTTTTTATTAGTAGAAGATAAAGAGAATGAGGTTTTTTAACTATTCGTGTATGAATAAGAATTCAAGAGATGAAACCAATCTTTTTCCCAATATACCCGCGTTGAGTCATACCGTTATTTATGATCTTGTTCATCAACTGCAACAGACCAAGACTTGACTACGTCATTGATAAAACCGAAGTGTTCCCACTAGTCTAAAATTAAAGCCTACATCCGGATTCGGTTGTGGATTTTCAGTATGGAGGCGAGGGGAGTCGAACCCCTGTCCGAAGATAACGCAACATAAGCTTCTACGAGTGTAGTCACGGTTTTTTATGTCACCCTAGCCTCGCACAGACCACAAAAAATTTTCAATTAAATTTTATATTTTTAGTGAAAAAGGATAGTATAATAATAAAAAATGTAGGAAGTCAAACCATAGGAGGAAATCATGGGCCGACTAGTTCATTTCGAAATTCATGTAGATGACATGGAACGTGCTAAGAAGTTTTATGGCGAGGTATTTGGATGGACGTTTGAGGATTGGAGTGATTATGCTGGAATGCCTTATTTGGGAGCTGTGACAGGCGATGCAAATGAACCCGGAATCAACGGGGCTTTGATGCAACGTCAAGGCGCTTCCCCCCAACCCGGTCAGGCTATGAATGGTTATGCATGTACTATGGGAGTAGAAGACTACGATTCTACTGAAACAAAAATTCTTAATCTTGGAGGCAAGCTCGCATTGCCAAAGTATGCACTGCCTGGAATGGCGTGGCAAGGATATTACATTGACACCGAAGGGAATATTTTTGGTATTCATCAGCCAGACGAGCATGCAAAATAGAGCTATACAATCGCATAGACAAAAGCCCGACCTCACACGGTCGGGCTTTTCATGGTATCTTTTAAACCTGTCAGACGAATTTCGTTAAGCTCTTCAGGTGTCATCAAACCGGATTTGTAAAGATTCATATATTCCTGAGAAACACTTTGGTTAAAGATCAACAAATCATCGGTATTTATGGTCACCGGGACTCCATATTCATATAGACTACGAATGGGATGGGTACCATAGCTCTCAGCCACACCAAGCATAATATTGCTAGTCGGACAAACATTCAATTGAATATGATTCTCGGACAACCATCTCATGATCTGAGGTGAGCTGGCTGCCGCAATCCCATGATGGATCTCCTGAAGCTCCAACTCCTCGACGGCCTCCATGACATCATCAGCGGTACCAAACTCCCCCACATGAGCTTTTAGAGTCAGTCCCGCAGCTTTTGCTGCTCTGTATATAGATTTGAAGCATGCAATAGGTTGAGCAAATTCATCATTGCAGATATCGATCGACCGGAACCATTGGCAAGCCAATATAGCATCCAGACGTCCGTATACTTCATCTACATTGCAGGCTCGATCCAAAGCCAGTTCCGGCAAAAACTTCGTTCGGGGAGCATAACAACGATGAAAGTCATTCATTATCCGCGAAAATGGCTCCATCCCCCCCAAAGCATCAATCTCATCTAACCCAAAGCTTAACGCCAATCTTTCAATGTGATCCTCGGCCGCCTGTACAAAGGAAGCTTCGATACGTTTTAAATAGCCTTGAATACCGGGGCAATGTCGTTTCACATTTTCATCAAACCAGCTCTGCATTCCATGCAACGATTGAAACGGCTCTGTCGGCGGTTGAATGCTAACATTAGCCCATTCGCCAATATATTCAATCGTCCCTCCGCGTCCAGCGTGGTTATGCAAATCGCTTTTTGGTATGGCCTGCAATCCCATAAGAGATTCATTCATTAAGCTATCTATAAATACTTGTTTGATAGAGAACTCCTCAAGTTCAAGCGACACTCCCAACAATCCTTTCAAGGTTTTGGAATAGGATAAATCCGTAGGCCATCGTAATATTTTTCTGGGATATCCATTGATTGCATCAGCGTCTTATTATCTATGATGAAAACTTGATCCGCGATAGCTAGAGCAGGCTTTAGATTTTGTAAAGACTGACCGCAAATACAGTCATCACAGGTATGGCATCATTCATGATACTCAAACTCCTGATGATGATGAACCAGACTTCACCTCACCAGAATAATAGATTTGTATACAAAAAAGACACTGCATAGATAACGTCGTGACATACCTGAACCAACAAATATCTTTCCATTGGTCTTCTAAGACACCCGAAAGCTTTGTCTTCTCATCCACATCGTTGCCACCCATTTTTCCCCTTTGATCACTGGTGAACCTGCATGCAGCGTAAGCTCATTTAATCTATGATTGCTATAAAAATATTCGAAGTAGACAGCCATTCCTTTGTTGGGGAAAACAGAAAGATTAAGCATAGGAAACGCCGTTTCTCCGCCTTCCTCCACATCATTCAAATATATCACGAGCGTACTGATTCGATTGTTGGTACTTGCCCGACTCGTCTCTGCAAAGAAATCATAATGGGGCTTATACTCTTGACCGGGTGTGTATAGCAGAACTTGCAAGCCATCGCCATGCTCAATGGGTATATTCATAGTTTGAGAGATTCGTTTCTCAATTCGTGTAACCGTCTCACTCTCCTCACAGAACACACCGCTGCTCGTTCTAATTTGATTGACCTCACGACCTTCCCCAATTCTCGAGCGTTGCAGTCGTTCCTTGGACAGTTCTATGATCTCATCGCATTCCTCATCACTAAGCATATTTCCTAATACAACAACCAGCGGTTCCTCGTATTTGACAAGTATTCGAATCTCTCGATCCTCTGTTTTGATCGTATTTCCAACATGATCAAATATCGTCCGTTCTTTCTTCGTGGCATTCCCTATCATCCTTGAGCAGCCCCCATATATATGACATCCATCACAAAAATAACATACCATAAAATGGATATATCCGCTTTACTAATTTCAAAAAATTTCAAATTATCTTATTTTTTTCATTCACCTGAATTTGTTTTTTACTTCGAAATCGATTCAACATAGAATTTATTACAATGAAAAAAAGCCCCCTCAAAATCAAGGAGACTTCTCTAATCTTCATTTGGTATATATATGCCTCATCATTTCACGGTTCTCCTCTGTGAATAATTCATTATGGGAGGAAACCATGCCATACCCATTGGCATCAGGTGTAATATTGTTTAGCTTTGTTTACCGTATTTGCAGCGTCGTTCCTCTTAGTATCGAATTGTTTCTGTGATCCAAAAAAAGCACCCTTACGGGTGCTTTTCGGGTGCTTCTTATTATGTATGGGGATCATGCCTTTTGGCAGTCATAGTGATTGGAATGCCTTAGAGAGGATTATAGCTATGAATTATGGAACAATTTCAAAAACAGTACCTTGGTTAAAATCAGTTACTTTCATAGAGCCATAAACCCCTAAATATAGTCTGGTTTGATCTAAATTCGTTCCCAAACTAACATAATAAGCTGATTGAGACCCAAAATTATAATCGGTTTCAATAACACTAAAATCATTTAGTTTACAATCCGTTCTTACCCTAGTATAAGCTAAAACCCCTCTAACCGGAGGCCCAGCTCCTTCATTCCGGGCAAGATCGGTAAACACAACGCTTCCCGTTAAGCCGGGGATTTGATTCCCCCTATATGACTGGACACCTGTAAGTGCAGTTCCTCCAAACTTATCGGGTCTGGGATCTTTATGAAAATAACTTATTAAAGGCTGAATACGCCTTACAGAAGTCTTTATTGCTTCATTGTAATAAGCATTTATTTTCTCATCCAAAGTCGGATTTGCAGAGCAGCCCCTTATAAACGAAGTAGGAAAAGCACCTTCCCACCCTCGCCAGCCAAAGTTAATAAATCCTTCTTGGTCATGTTCAGAATTCATTAAAGAAGCTTGAATAAGCTCAGTAACCGGTATTGGTTTATAATGAACGAATGAAAAAATCGACTCTACCAAATCCTGTCCAACATTTCCCACATATTTGATGTACTGATTATAATACCTTTGAAATGAAATGCCTGGTATATTGCGAACCCCTTTGGCAATTACCGTAAGCGTTTCCTGAATAGGTGCGGGAAGTTCATTAAAACGTGTGACTACAGGTGGATTATCGATAAATGTATGCTTAACTACATCAATTTCAATTATTTTACCGGCGATTTCCATATCGTCCTGGCTTAAATTAAATGGATCATAGCCTGATCCTCCATCTCCGGTTGTTAAAACAAGCTTTCCTGTTTCAGGTGAAAAGTTCAAGCTATTGACACCATTATGATTTAAAAATGGTCTTCTTATGTTAAGTAATGTCCGTCGTTTTTGAGATTGACCATTCGGCTGTAAAATCCATTCTTCAACTGTATCAATATGATCATATTGTATTTCCCTATTTATCCACCTTAGGTTTAAAGTTCTGGGATCACACGGGTTAGGCTTAAAAGATTCAAAAGCACCTGGAAGGGCGCCTGGACCTTGGGTTCCAGCTACTGAAAAATGAAGATAGAAAAGACCGTTATAATATAATTCGGGATGAAACGCTAGCCCTAGCAGTCCCCGTTCATCATATCCCCCACTAGAAATACCTAGTTTTATGATTCGCGGGCGAATATCCAAAAAAGTTCTTACAACTCCGTTTCCTATGTAAAAGATCTCTCCTACCTGGGTTGCAATAAATAATCGTTCAATTGAATCACCCGGAAGTATAGCTGTTTTCAAAACAGTGGGTAAATTTAAATTACTTACAATGGGCCGTAAACCAACCTTAACTTTTATCAACTAACATCACACTCCTTCTTTAGCTTTATTTAATCTCGCTAATAGCCGGAGGCTAATTTCCGTCCATATCCCGCTATAAATCAAGCTAAAAAGAAATACATATACGCTGATGTCAATCTGAAAGTTTATCCGGACCGACGGTCCGAGTAATGGAAAGCGAAAGGCATATACCACTAGCGCAATACCAACCCATAACGCGACTGAGGAAAATAATACAACCTGAATCCGATTTTTGAAATGCGTAATGCTAAAGCCCAATGCTAATCCTAGTAATCCTGTAGTGAATGGAAAGACGATTAGTTCGCTTGGTTGAATGAGAAGCAATAACAAGATGCTAAGTGCATAGGCAGTAAGGCCCGAGCGTAACGAAATGAGCGTCGACAATACAATAGGGGCAGTAGAAAACGGGCTGATCAAGTATCCCGGTCCTGGTAAGAAGCCTCCCGCCGACTGGAATAATGCGGTAATAGCGCCGAAAAACGCAATGGTGATCAGTGTTTTGGTTTGGTTTGCACCAACCCGGGGTAATATTTTTTCGGACTCCATTTGCGGTAGCGGTTTTGTCCAATAATTTAGGAGAAGTTCACGCATTGTTCTGAAGCCTCTCTCCTTCCTTTATTTGGTGTACAAAAGAATAAGTGGAAGCAGGAGCGCCAGGATTAAAACGATTATATCGTGTTTAGCTATTTTCAGTTGATAATAACCAGTTCGCTCGCATCCGGGCTGATAACATCGGGACTCCATGGCCTCTGACAATCGTTCTGCTCGCCTGAAAATCATGAGGAGTATAGGTGTCAAAAGTAAAAACATATCTTTACCCCTCCCTGCTATATTCCATCTGCCGCCATGCAATCCACGAACTCTCTGTGCCTGCAAGATTCGCGTTGTGTCCTCCAAAAGAAGAGGCATATAGATAACAGCTACAGAGAACATAAACACGAACGTTTCCGTATTTATCCCCAAGCGACGCAAAGGTGTTAATAATTTACGGAGCCCCTCCATTTGTTTTTCAGGCGGTGTTGTAGATAAAATCAACGTGATCATCAGGAAAAAAGAAAGCACTTTTAACGTCATTTGAGCTGCCGCTTCTATCCCATTTAAACTGGCTTGAAAGCCAGCCAATATTAATAGGACGACAATAATACCTCGAATACTTTTCCACACCATAAGAAGACGAAGCCCGGAAAACATATACAGGAATATGACGATAACCATACAGACTAGGGTCATTATTAACGAATTGGATGAAACAAGGGTTACCGAATAACTGATAGCAAAACCATATTTTGAGCGGGGGTCCAGCCGGTGAAGTATGGAATCGCCTGCTGCATACTGCAAGGAGGATAATGCGCCAAGGTTACTCATTGTCCATCTCCTAGTTACGTATGAGTCGCTCGGTTACGTAGGTGAGGAGCTTGTTTTCCTGCACGATCTCCGAATCGATTATTTCAGGGAAAATGAATTCAAGCTCCTTTACTAGACGTAGTAGTGGGGTTGGAAATAAAGGAATGCCAGGATGCTCAAGTACTCTTTGGATTGAGGTTGCTTTCAAGTCATAGACTAATTCTCCGTTATGTAAAATGATCAAACGATCTGCATGCTCCAATGCATCCTGAAGATCATGAGTAATGTAGACTATGGATATACGGCGTGTTCGTTTAAGAAAGGTCAGCAAAGCATGAAACTTCATACGGGCTAATGGATCGAGTCCGACTGTCGGTTCATCCAATATAACAATATTTGGCTCTTTGATCAGTGCCCCTGCCAATGCAGCAAGTCTTTGTTCTCCACCGCTAAGCTGAAAAGGGGAGCGATCCTTGTATCGTTCAAAGTCCAATCCTACTAATTCCATTGTTTTTTTCACTTTGGTAATTATTTTATGATCGCTATACTTCATCCTACGAAGGCCAAAGCCGATATCCAGAAATACCGTTTCTTCAAACAACTGGTGCTCCGGGAATTGGGATACATAAGCGATTTTGTTCCGTAATTGAGAACGGATTTTTCTGTTGTCGATCGGGATATTATCCACATACACTGTACCCTTATCCGGTTTCAACAAACCCGCACAGATCTGTCCCAACGTGGATTTTCCAGACCCGGATGAACCCATGATCGCAATAATTTGTCCGTCGGGGATGGAAAGAGTAATACACTTAACCGCTCTATGCTCCATAGGCGTCCTTTTGGCATGCGTATAGCTTACATCACAGAAATATATTCCCATATGGATTTAGCCAATTCCTTTTCCGATTTGCAACCGCCTGAAAGCTCTATACCTCTCCTGTAAAGCGCTTTTTTGAAGCGTACTACAAAAGGCGGTAGTGTATGAGCATCTTCGAGAATCTCGGACTGTTTCATTAAGGTGGGGACATCCCCCTCAAAAGCAAGTCTACCTTGATTCAATACCAATACCCGATCTGCCCTTAATATGTCCTCCGGATCATGAGTCACCTGGATGACAGTGAATCCCTTTCGATGAAGATCAGACATTAAGCTGTGCAAATTGGCGGTATTTTGTGGATCCAACATGGATGCAGCTTCATCGAAAACGATAATTTTGGGATGCATGACAAGTATGCCCGCAATCGCAACCAACTGTTTCTGTCCTCCGGATAAGGTTCGAACTGGACGGTTCCGAAACTCCTCCAGTTTCAGTAAACTCATAACATGATCTACTCTCGAAATGATCTCATTCCTCTGAAACATCAGGTTTTGCAAACCGAATGCAATATCCTCTTCAACGGTTATTCCCACAATCTGTTCATCAGGGTTTTGAAAAATAACCCCCACACACTTGCGAATCTTAAGTAAATTCTCCATTTCGATATTTTCACCGAGGACATACACTCTTCCCAAACTTGGTTTCAACAAGCCGTTCATTATTTTAATTAAAGTCGATTTCCCCGAACCATTTCCTCCCACGATGGTTACCCATTCACCCGAAGTAATGCTGAAATTAATATCCTTTATGATCCATTCACTTTGTTCCGAATATCGAAATGAAACGTTCTCGAAGCGGACGGCTAGCGATTCAGAGGAATCGGTCATCTCGTTACCCCATTTCCAAAGTCTCGATACACAATATTTGATCAGCCATTTCGGCCATATTATTTATACATTCACCATTTATATGATCAAAAGCTTGTTTGTTATGTTAAGCAGTCAGCCAAAAAGTGATACGATATACTGCATTAAAAAGAGCACCATATTAGGTGCTCTCTACTTAGCCTTCTATATATTGCGCATTTAAATGCTCAACCACTTCTAGCATTTTCTGAAAAATAATCTCATGCGATACTGCTACATACAGGTCTCCTTCATAATATCGGAATGGAATTGTCACCTCTCCTAGCTGCCAAAGAAAAAAATCTCCCGGAATCGTCACTGTCGTATCAGCTGACCGAAAGGAATATTCCTCTGCATATACAAAATCCGTTTGAGTTGCAAAATAGCTTTTACATTCATCAAGAGACATGACTTTATCACGGTGATTACCGTCAGCATTTCTCGTAATTCGATATCTAGTATTCATCCAGTACCCCCACCATCTTTAATACGTTATCTATTGTATGCGAATCGCCTATAAGAGCATGTGAAGCCAATACAAAAACTAAATGCCGGAATAAAGAAAAATCCATCACCATACGGTTGTGGATTTACATAATGGAAGCGAACCGTGGCTGTGCAAATCCACAATTCCCCGGCGTGTGTTCCCTGCGTGCAAGGAGCAAACAACTATCAATCTTTTTCCATGATACCTGTAAGTTGATCAGCAAGTGCCGTCGCGGCGGAATAACCGGAGCTCCAGGCCCATTGCAGGTTATAGCCACCGCAATCTCCATCCACATCCATCACCTCGCCCGCAAAATAGAGCCCAGGCACTAGCTTCGATTCTAGCGTTCCTTCTTTTAACTCTGTTGTATCGATGCCACCGGCCGTCGTTTGTGCATTCGTGAAACCATTGGTATCGGTTACGATAAATTCCCAACGCTTTATGAGTTGGCACAAGATTTTCTTAGTTTTCCACGATAAATCCTGACATAGGAGGTTCGGCTCTTGGTCGATCCCCGCCTCTTTTAACAGAATAGGGACCAGCTTCTTGTTAAAGATGCCGATCAAGGAAGCTGCAACAGTCCGGTATCCGAATGTCCCCCAATGCGTATCCAAAAAATCGACGACTTCTTCCTCCGTGCGGTCTGGCATCAAATCAAGCGATAAGGTTACTGTTTCTCCTCTTTTGAGCTGATACGCAGCCTTCCGGCTTAGCTGGAGAATCGGTGGGCCGGAGACGCCGTAGCCTGTAAACAGGATTTCCCCATATTCGCTGCGGATAACTTCGCCGTTGACGATGATATGGCCCAATCCCTCAAATTTGACTCCGGACAACTCCTTTAGATTCGGATATTGCAGCTTCAATTGTACGATCCCAGGTACAGGATCGATCAGTGTGTGTCCCAGTCGCTGGGCAAGCGTGTAACCAGATCCATCCGTTCCTGTCTTTGGTGCGGTAAGGCCGCCCGTACAGATAAAGAGATAATTGCTGGTATACACGACCTCTCCCTCTGTCTCCGTTTGGCACAAAATCGTGAATCGCGGATGTCCCTTCGATACGGTAACATCCAATACTTTGGTTTTGAAGTGTATTGGAACATACCGATCCTCTAGTGCAATTCGGAAAACTTCTAATACAGATGCAGCCTGCAGCGACATCGGATACATCCGGCCATTCTCAACAGCGATCAACGGAAGGCCGAGTGTGTTGAAGAAATCGACGGTTTGCCGGACGCCGAATTGCTGCAGCACAGGCAGCGGGAATTCCATTTGATTGCTGTGATATTTACGCGATAGTGCGACCGCTTCGTCCGTACCCTTCGCCGTAGATTGATTCGTAATGTTACAACGCCCATTGCCGGTCGTGAGTACCTTCTTTCCTACCCGGTCATTGCCTTCAATGATTGCGACATCGATCCCTCGGTCTCGCGCGGTAACAGCGGCCATAAGACCTGAAGCGCCTGCACCGATAATGAACAGCTCGTGGTGCATTGTAGATTTCGACATATACATATGTGTTGAATTCATTCCTTTTTCTAATGGCTTCATTTGAAAATGTGTTTCCCTAACGCCATAGCGGCCGCATAGCCGGAACTCCAGGCCCATTGCAGGTTGTAGCCGCCAAATTCGCCGTCGACATCCATCACCTCGCCAGCGAAATAGAGCCCAGGCACGAGCTTGGATTCCAACGTGTCGGCGAAGAGATCTTTTGTAACGATACCTCCGGCTGTCGCTTGTGCCTTCTCGAAGCTATGGGTATCTGTTACTTTGAAGTCCCAACGCTTCAATATTTTATAAAAGATCCCTTTAGTTTTCCACGAGAGATCCTGGCAAAGTAGGTTTGGCTCTTGATCGATTCTCGCCTCTTTCAGCAAGACAGGGATCAGCTTCTTGTGTAAAAACCCGATGAAGGATTCCGCGACCGGCCGGTGGGCGAATGTTCCCCAGTTCATCTCCAAGAATTCGATAACCTCTTCCTTCGTGCGGCTCGGCATCAAATCGATGGATAAAGTCACGGAATCCCCTCTCGAGAGATGAACGGCGGCTATCCGGCTGAGTTGAAGAATCGGTGGGCCGGAAAAGCCGTAATCGGCGAAATGAATTTCACCGGTCTCGCTGCGAACGACCTCGCCGTTCACGAGGATGTGGGCTCGTCCCTGAAGTTTGATGCCGGATAGAGCCTTCATATATGGGTATTGCACCTTTAATTGCACAATTGCCGGCACAGGCTCGACCATGGCGTGCCCCATGTTTTGAGCAAGCACATACCCAGACCCATCCGTCCCCGCATTCTGGCCAGTAAGGCCGCCCGTACATATAAACAGGTATTCACTGGTATAGACAACCTGCTCGTCTGTCTCGTTTTTTCGGCATGTAATCTTGAATCGCGGATGATCCGTCGATACGGTAATATCCAGCACCTTGTTGTTAAGGTATACCGGAACGTTCCGTTCCTCCAGAGCAAGCTCGAAAATATCCAACACGGATGCAGCCTGCAGCGACATCGGATACATTAAGCCCTCTTTCAATTTTGTAAGTGGCAATCCAAGCATATTGAAAAAATCAATGGTTTGACGGATGCCGAATTGCTGCAGTACAGGCAACGGAAATTCAGCCTGACTGCTGTGATACTTGCCCGATAAAGCCACTACTTCGTCGTCGGTATCCGTCATAGTGGAATCGTTCGTAATATTGCAACGACCGTCGCCTGTCATTGAGATTTTTTTCCCAATTCGGTCGTTACCCTCTAGAATGGCGGTATCGATACCCAAATCCCGCGCTGTAACGGCGGCCATGAGTCCTGATGCGCCTGCACCGATAATAATCAACTTGTGGTGCAAGAAAGTCTGATAATCGTGCATGGTTGGTCAATGCACCCCTTGTCCAATAGATTTATATATAGGAAATGTGATTTTTCCGAATGAAACTGCGCTATATATAATTATAGCATACGAGTATGCACCTCATAATCCCGATAGAATACTCCTGACATCACGTCTCATTACAGTGATACCCTAAATATAGAAAAAACCCACAACCTCGTGCGGTTATGGATTTGCAGGGTGGAGGCGAGGGGAGTCGACCCCCTGTCCGAAGGCAACGCCACATAGGTGTCTACGGGTGTAGTCACGGTTTTGATGTCACCTTAGCAAGCGCCCCGTAACCGGCTATCGCTAAGGTCAGCCTGATTGTCTTCTTCAGCACACCCCAGGCGGAAATGTGACAGCGTATCCCACTAAAGTTGGGCCCCTAATCTCGGCACATGGGCGATGCAGAGTAGAAGCTCGCTAACAGGTTATTAAGCTATTTAGTAATTAAACATAACTAAAGATTAAAGTATCCCTCTTCAACCAATCTGTTAAATACATCTTGGTGTGTAATACAATATAGTTGCTTAGCAGTTTCAAATGAGACGCCCATTAATAGCATATACATCCTCATTGCATGCATATTTTCTTCAAAATAAAGAGCAGTACAATCTTCAGATAACTCCCTTAAGGAGTATTTGGAGACAAGTATGGATGAGGCACCATTACTAAATAAGTCAACAATAGTATAGTTCCCGCTTGTCGCGGCTTTTTGCCCCGAAATAGAACCGCCAATTTTATTCCACTTTGGTAAGCGATTATGTTTTTCCCTAAAACTTTCAATTAAAATTCCTTCAACTATCTTTAATTGATCATATGATTTCTTACCAATTAACTCAAATGCTTCTTGATCACTAGGCGATATATCCTTAAACTTATTCCTATTTTTATACACTTTGGTCTGTTCATTTGCAGATTGTACAAATATTGAGAAACCTATCTTATCGTTATTTCGAAAATATTCCTCGATATATAACTTCTTGCATGCATTCTCATCAATTGATGTTAAACCATTATGTTGCATAAATCGAATAGTTAGATCTATAGCCAATCCAATGTATAATACTTCTTTTGTATTCAAGTCCCAGAAACAATATATTCCGGAAGATGACCAACCAATACTATCATCAGGGCAACATAAATCATCAAGACATTCAACAATCAGTCCAACTTCATCTTTGCTATAGCTATCTCTTATTATTGTTCCGAACATCTAACCACCTACTTAAATAATTAAAATGAATAGAAGCAAACTATTAAATAAAAACATCTATAAAAGAATCGCTATAACTATCCTCTGAATTTTTCAATTATTTCTCTTAATTCATTAAAATATTCAGTAAACATCAATCTTAAATTAACCTTATCACTCCCATGAGGAAGAACTGCTATTTCCCAGTCAAAGACCTCTTCAGGTGTCTCTTTTTCATTCATATCAGGAAGATAAACATATCTCTTTGAAATTCTAAAATACTTTAAAACTGATAAAGGCAATTTTCTCATTAAATTATCTAATTTATTTTCATCAGTAACCCTGAAAATAATTAAAGCAGAAAATAATTGTTCCTGTGAGATTGAGTTTGTTGAGATAACTTGCTCCCAATCATCTGAATAATTAAATAAATCTATAGCCTCAAAGTTACTATTTTCAGATCGTATTACTTCAACAAAATCCAAAGTTGAAAAGTTACTTACTAAGGATTCAAAAGACTCTATAGCTACGCGTTCTCTCTGACCTAGCTCCAGCTCCCAATTTTCATTTTCATATATTTCATATGTATTTATTTGCTCTTTTCGATGATATCCCCAGGCAAAACTCCCTAAATACGGTTGGTAGTAATCGTAATGATCTATATCATAATGATCACTGCCTGAGTTAACTGGATATATATGTACGTCGAAGGAATAATATTGCCCATCTTCTAGTACATTTCCGTGCCCGAGCAAACGTTTTATTGATTCGTGTGATAAATACGGAATCTCTTTAGTAGGGTATAGATAATCAACGTACCATGTGTATGAACCATTTTTATCATCGTAATATACTGCTCTTGGTCTTATAGAATGAAACTCAGGCATTGATATTTTTTCAATAGCATTTATTCTTTTCTTAATACTTTCTAGGTGAACTTCTGCATAAGAGCCAATACGATTAGATAGATGTATATAATAACCCATTATATTTATTATCCAACGATTCGGATTTTCAGTTGCATATATCCTCCACCCATCCAAATTTGACGAAACAGGAAAAAACCGCTGTGCTATTGTCCAAGCTTTAGGTGTAGAAAGTAACCTCTCCAACATTGCACTATCCCAAAAAATAGCAGACAAATTGTTACTCCTACTATTTATTGCTTCTAATTTGTTCACTACAGTCGATGACGGATATGTGGAACATACTAATAAATATCCCGTGGCATCGTGTTGAATACATAAATCTATAATATCGCCCACATCACTTATTGGCACAGCCCTCTCTGCGTGAGCATAGTGTTTACACTGAACTAACCAGCGTTTTTCAATTGGAAGTATCTTGCTTTTTGGTGATTCCACACATAACAAATCTTTTCCACCATCCGGCCCTTTTCCACTCCAATAAACCCGCATCCCCATATTGAATAAAATTTCTCTTATTAATAATTCAAACTCATTACCATCAGTATTAAGTTCTTTAAAGTCCAGCATCAATGGTACTCCCTTGGCATATGATATTAAACTTTTCGCAATTTATTTAAGCACCTTATTATGGCTCAATATAAAAATTAGTACTTGAAGCTACGCATGAACAAAGCGGAGGGGCGGAGGGATTCTGAAGAAACGATAGCGTTCGCCTTTAAGACCGATTTCAACCTCAATTTATCATTTCAACAAAGAAGTCGGGCTTTAACAGCGATCGGAAGAACCCTCCAACCCATAGCGATACTACTTACAGGATCTCAAGCACTGATTTTAGTTTTGAGCCCTTATTATTTAATAGAAATAATTATTAACTCAATAAGGGGGCTTCATAGTATTACGTAGTTAAAAAGTTCATTATAAAATTTATAGAGTAATCGGCATAGAGCTTCTACGAGTATGAGTACTCGCGATGAACCCGGAGCGACAAACCTTCGCGTTGCTGATCAGCTTATCATGCTCGTCCCTCCATATAAAATTGCACACCTACTTAATCCACCCAATATAGCAAAGCACCAAAATAAGATTACTCAGTCATATTTAAACCATATTTTTTCGTCATACCATTGGGTACAATATTTAAAATGGTCAGTCAGGTAAGCAAGTATTTTATATCTATAACTGGCCTATATTAAATCTCTATTTTATTTTGAAAACCCATACTTACTCTCACGTTGTTTAAAAGCTTCTTCCCCACCTTCAAGTAAACTAGCAACTTCTTTTCGAATTTCAAAGTTCTCAATGGAACCTGCTCGATATAGAATTTTATTATCTATAAAATCAGCAACTATTATTTGCTCAGCATCAGAATTAACTACTAAATTAGCATTATGGGTTGCAATAATAATTTGTCGTTTCTCTTTTGCTTTTCGGAATGTGGTAAGCAACTCTTCAGAAATAAATCTATTGTCCAAATTATCCTCTGGTTGATCTAATATTATAGGGTAATCTCCGTCTGCTAAATATAATTTTAATATTACCGCTCCCTTTTGACCAACACTCAATTTAGATAGTTCAACATCATTAAAATATACTTTTGTATCTAATTGAAAATAGTCATGAGTAAGCCATTTGAAGTAGTCAAATATAGTTTTATTTTTCCTTAAATATTTGACTATTAATTTGTAGCTTGTTATGTCTATATCCGTACTATTTTCAAGGTAACCTATAATATTACTACCTGTTTGATCTAAAAATTCACTTGGAAGTTTCCTTTTATCAAAAATATCATCTGCCAGTTCCTCAAACTGAGTTCTATCAAAATAAACTTCTGCTTTAAAGTCAATGTTCTGGAGAATGTCTTTTTCAGATGACTTGTAGGCTTCAATTATTCGATCATATGAATTTTGTTGACCTTTATAGTTAAGTAATAGTTCCTCATATTTAGTATTCAGTTCAACAACCTTACTGTCTAACTCACTCTGTTTTTTCCGAATTTCTGAGATTTTTTCAATTATCTCCTCTTTTGCTTTCTCTAATTCACCCTTCTCTTTCAACAAAACAGCCTGCTCACTTTGTCTACCAGTAAAACTCTTTATATCTTCAGTATGCTTCTTTCTCTGATCTTCTAGATCTAGTTTCCCTATAGTAGCATATACTTTATTCTTGTTAATTGCCGCTAAAATATTGCTAAAATCCACACGAGATACTTCCTCAATTACTAACTGTGAATTTTGTTGATTAAGTCTCTCAATTTGAGCATTTATAGAAACTTGGATTTCATCAAGTTCTTTAGCCAAGTTCTCACAATCGCTAATAAATTCTTTCGCTATTTCAAATTGTTTATCTAATTCCTTTAACTTTCCAGTTAACTTGAGTGTATCTTCTTCTTCTTGCCTTGTAAGTGTACCTTCAAAATCAAGTAACTTTATTACTCTATCCTTCAGTTCACCTTTCTTAATTTCAAGCTGTCGATTCAGGCCCTCAATAATCTCCGGAGAAGTTTCGGCTATTAGTATGTCAATTTCAGCTATAAGTGTAGCTATCTCTCGATTAACTTGTAGAATTTTATTATCCATTTCAATATAAGAACGATATTCGTAATCATCTATTTTTGATAATTGGGTAAAAATTAAATTCTGTATATCTTTGTGCATTGCCTTCGTATTACCCGCTACTTCTTCTATTTTCCCCTGTGGTAAATAGCGAACTTGCCCATTAGAAAAGAAAGTATTTTCAGTTAATTTTTTTGTGAATGAAGTCTGGTCATCTAAAAAATCAATTGATACCTCTAAATCAGAGCAATCTTTCTCAATCCTCTGTACAAAGGAGTTTTGATCTTCATTATTGTTATTAGTTGCTCTTCCCCTTAAATCATAATGACGACTTCTATCGTATTCACTATAACAATTCGCAATTAGATCCAGTACAGCAGTCTTACCTGAGCCTTTTCCTCCAATAACGGCCACTAAATTCTTATTAAATTGCAAATTAACATCATTAAATCCTAACTCTTGGTTTATTTCCACTGCGTTCATTTTAAACCTTTTCAAAGAAAAAATATTTTTTTTGCTATCTGGTTCATCTTTTTGAATTCTCACTCTAGTATCTGGTTCAAACAGTAACTGACGCAAACCCGCAAAGGTGGGTTCACCCTTTATCCAACAAAACCGATCTAGATCCGGTTTAAACAACTTATCAAAATCATGTGCATCTGATCCGTGTAAACATGCCTTTAAAGTTCCACATTTCCTAATGACCTCATCTTTCGAATCAATTCCCTGACCAAGAAAGTACTTACAGTCGTTGTTATTGCCTGAGAATATAAAGTGCACATTTCGATATAATTCTTGTCTAGTAGAAGCTATAGAATTGTCTTTAAGACCCGAAATACCATCAGATGAGCTATTGCTTGCAACGATAAAAATCTTATCTTTGTATCTTTGCTCTGTTTCTATTAGATTCTTTAAATCATTAACATTTACTTTAAATTGATTAACTCCTTCTTTATAGCAATCGGACTCATTTAAAAGAGCAGGATTAAATGCCTTTCCTAAAGAAGAAAGATCATCTTTATTACATCTATATTTACTCCCATTGTAATCATATTTTAATTCATCTAAAAACCTTCTAATATCCTGCACTGTCAACTCATTTGAGAAAATACAATGTACGTTTATCGCCTTATTCTTGTCCGTAATTGGAACAATACGAAATTCGACATTAGCTAGTATCAAATCAAAGTTTTTTAACCGGCCTTTATCTTTATATTCCATAACCCTTTCAAATCCATCTATTGAACAATAGTCAGTAATACCAACAACTGAAACAGATGAATCTGCTGATTCAAGCTTATCAATATATTTTCCCCAAATTTGTTCTCCATATTGAGTTGATTCTTCCGTATTCTCAAATTTATACTGCATATTAAGAACTGACTCTGGTGTATGGACATGCAAATCCCATCTTTTCCATGTTGAACCGATTGATTTATGCATATAATTTGTGTCCCTTCTCTCCCTAAGTAAGAAATCAGCATTGAAGTTTCGTAATCATCTATTTACTTTATTTAGCCCATTAATAAAAGGTTGACTCTTGGCATTCGTTAATAATATATCTTTTAATATATTCCAATAATTTTCTTCAACTTTTTCTGATATAGCCTCACACACTATATATGCTAGATCTTCTTCAAATTGAAACCATTTATCAGTAAGCAATACTTGAGTTCTAGATGAATTTAAATCTAAATCTCTACTACCACATACATCCAATACTAATAATACAGGTATCGGCCATTTAATCTGCACTTGATTTCTCTGTGTTCTCCAGTAATCCGGAAATAGTGTAGTTGGGACTTCTATTCCGTGTAACGAAAATCTAGATTTTGATTTAACAATACTACTACTACTGAAAGACTCTTCTATTTCATTCCCTATAGTTATACTAATTGTGGTAGAACTCATTTGTATTGCATTTTCTGTTAATTTGTAAGATTTCTCTAAATTGTATGTTTCAAAATCGATTTCAACATCTTTCGATTTCAGTTTTATTTGATCGGCAGGATGACCTTCTTTTTCTAAAATAAATACTGCAATTGAGCCAACAATGCCAGATTTGTCGTTTACAGAGAATTGAATTTTATTTATATTATCATGCTCTGACCATTCAGTACCTCCTAAAGAGAGAGCATCAATAGTTCTAAAGCTATTCTGGTCTCTTTCTTTAGTAATAGTAGCTGTACAAATTTTAATTTTACATGGTGGATTTGGTATTGCACTTTCTACTGCTTCAATAAATTGCTTATCATCCATACGATTCCATGGATTTGTTTTTTTTCTTAGAATTAGTTTTGTTGAAGTTCCTGGTTTAGTTCGCTTGCCACTCTTTATCCAGAAAATACTTTCCTGCCCTTCAACAGTCAAATTAATAGGTTCACTAGACTCATGAGGACCGTAAACTCTTCTAGTATCAACAATTAAAGTATCTGCCACCATAAAACAAGATAAAATGCCAATTCCAAATCTTGAAGTCGGTGTAAATGACGCATTAAATTCTGATTTCATATCATAAAAATCTGACGACTTATAAAACGATGAGCCCACTTTTGTATAATATGAATCAATAATATACTGATCCATACCAATTCCATTGTCGATAACTTCTAAAATATCCTCATTCTCTTCAGTCTTATATCCTACGGTAATCTCAGGAGTATATGAATTTCCCCATTCTTTTTCTAATGCTTGTCTAAGTAAACATGCATCTATTGAATTTTGAATTAATTCCCTTAATGCAACTTCTGGATCACCATACAATTTTGTACCCATTAGTAGGTCTATAACTTGATTCTTACTAAGATTAAACTGAGTATCGCGATACATATATAATGGATTGCCACGAATATCTTTTTTAGTCGTAATTTTAGATCTATCTACTTGAAAGGGTATCTGAATACACAGATCTCTATTATTACCTCTATGATATTCATTTAGTTTATTTATTAAATTATTGCAAGAGCTTAACTCTGAATCTATCAAATTACAAAATTGATGAATTGAAGCTTCAATAGCTGGATGAGTGCACTTTGCTTGAAACTGTATAACTTCATCACTAATAAACCATGACTCAATTGAACGATGTTTATTCCATTCCTGTAATGAAACTGGATTTCGCACTGCTAAATGTGAAAATAAAACTGCTGGCGTTCGCTTTGCATCAAAATCTAATATATCAGCAAGTCTTAATATAATTGCTATTAAAGGTAGACAGGCATAGATACCTTGACCACATAAGAACTGCTTATCTAAGTCCATAACTGAATGAACATTTTCATTGTGACTAAAACATATCTCTGCAACTTCACCAGCTAAATCAGTATCCCTGTATCTAATCTTATCTGCCCAATCCCTAATAATAATTTCTTTCGCACGAAATGAATGTGTTTCTCTTATGTAGTCAGAAATTAAATAGCTTTTCATCAATTCAGCTTTACTATTGTTTCCTTGATTAGATAAATCATTAATTACCGCAGTTCTGTCCGGCTTTGCGGAAACGTATCTTTTGAATTTTAAGTATTCCTCTTCATCCAACTCATCTTCAAAATCCGGATATTTATCCCATACTTTTTTCCATGAAACAACTGACTTTTCATCAGGTGCCATACCTATATCGTGAAAAAAAGCACTTAGAATTAAAATCAGTAATTCAGGAACAGACAATTTAGAAATATTTTTTGGTGTTAACAAGTTCTCCATTAGCTTTAATACTCTAAATAAATGATCGCCATCATGTAGTGTGTATTCCCCCATATGACGAAGAATTGTTTTAGTTCTTTGATATGCATAGTGTGAAACATCATCAACAAGTGTCAACACATGCCTACCCGATACATCGTCTTCACATTTCAATGCTAGAGTTTTATATAGATTGCTATTTTCTAGTCTTAATTTAGTTTCTTCCCGCCAATCTTCTGTCATATCATATCCCCTCTCAATTTATCATCAAATTATAATTAACATTATCCATTAAGAAGCATACACCACTACTATAAGAAAACTTCAACACTACTCGACAAAATCCCTGCTCATATTACTATTTGCTAGTATAACAGGCATATCAATAAGATATGCGCCCTGAACTTTCAGGGCTCTTGTTTATAGGCTGGGTAGGTATACTGAGAACAACTAGATGACTTTTATGTAAGAGGTCTGGTTAGCGAACTTGTTCTGGAAAAAGATTTAAAATTTTTATTCAAGAATATTAATGATCCGATTAAGACATTATTATAGACATTTCGTCTACAATGATCTTTTAAAATTCTGCTGAGAAATTCTGATGTCTACATTCCGTCTACATTTTCAGGCATAACAAAAACCCAGCCCTTATCGGGGCTGGGTTTTCACAATGGAGGCGAGGGGAGTCGAACCCCTGTCTCCATCTAAGTGAGTTACCTAAGATATGTCATCTTAATATCTACGAGGGTATCCAAATTGATTTCAATCCCCATATCCTCATGTTCATTAATAGCAATTAATGTTTTATCTTTGATACTTAATTTTTTTATAGGATTTGTTTCATCAAAAAAGATACCCCAAACCAAATTGTCATTTGCATCTGTGCAAGCAATGAAGCCTTCATTTCCCATTTGCCCATCCCCGCCATAAATTTTACCGCCTTGATAGTCAATATTCGTCCATGCATCAACCATTGTCCAGCATTCGGCGTCATATTTTTCAATACTTTCAATAGTTGTATCACACTGGGGAGAACAGTAAATTTTGCGCTCATTGTTGTTAGGATTGTAATATGTCGCGACATTTAAAATGATTATTTTGCCATTTGGAAAAGCAATGCAATTAATTCCAGGCAACTCACGTTGTTCAGCAGACCAATGTTTAATTATTAAATTGCTCATAACTTTATCCTTTCAAATTTTTTTCACAAGAGTTGTAATATACTTTCTAATACTATAAATCAGGAATCTTTTGTTCAACTCGTCTACAAGAATTGAGATATCACCAAAGTCTCGTGTCTACAATCCGTCTACAATTTCAGGCATAATAAAAACCCAGCCTTATTAGGACTGGGTTTTAACAATGGAGGCGAGGGGAGTCGAACCCCTGTCCGAAGATAACGACAACACAAGCTTCTACGGGTGTAGTGACAGATTTGATGTCACCCTAGAGACTCCCTGTCACCGGATTCCCTTCAGGTCAGCCTGATTATCTTCTTCAGCACACCCCAGGCGGAGATGTGACAGCGTATCCCACTAAAGTTGGGCCCTTATCTCGGCACATGGGCGATGCAGAGTAAGAGCACGCTCACAGGTTATTAAGCTGCGAAAGCGTAGTTGTTTTGTTGTTTGCCGTTTAATAGGCTTTAGCGTTGATGAAGTGGACGCGTCCCCACTACCCGCTACTCATGCCCGAACTATCCCCGTCGAATCCAAAAACGCCCCCTTAATGTGAGAAACAGCGACCTTCCTTTATGGAAGTGAACTGTCTACTCAAAAGGGCTTCTGGATTAGATCAAAGACGATCAGCCATAGCAGATCGATCTATTCCACATCCTTTCCCTCCAAGAAAGAATGACGAAGCTTTACGCTTGTTTTCAATGATCTTAACGATCTCTTACATCACTTAGTATATCACATTTTGCTGCAAAGTGATATACATTTCACAGGGAGAACAGCTAAAATCTGCCATCCGCTGTGTTTATTATTACACCATATGTTTATGACTTAAACATGATGCCACATTCGTAATGTTCTTACAAATCACTGTAAAAAATCACAATTTGATGAACCATCTTCGACATGCATCCGAGAGGCCATATTTCCCTAACAACTACACCATGCCAGCTTATCTCGCGATCTTCTGCTTCTCGCGCAGAGCCCGCTGGATATCACGCTGAGCATCCCGCTTCGCGGCTGTATCCCGCTTGTCGTACTGCTTCTTACCTTTACCCAAGCCGAGCAGCAGCTTCGCATAGCCATTACGGACGTACACCTTCAGCGGCACAATAGAGTAGCCGTCCTGCTTGGACTGACCCAGCAGCTTGCGGATCTGCTCCTTATGCATAAGAAGCTTCCGGGTCCGGGTTGGATCCGTTGGATTGCTTCGGTTGCCCTGTTCAAACGGGCTGATGTGCATGTTATGGATATGGATCTCGCCATTCCGGATCGTAGCAAAAGCATCTCCGATGTTCGCGCGGCCATTACGTATAGATTTAATCTCCGTGCCGGTCAGCACCATACCGGCTTCATACGTATCTTCGATGAAGTAATCATGGGAAGCTTTCTTGTTCTGGGCCAGAACCTTCCCGTCACTTTTCTTACCCATAGGATCACTCCTTATCCCCTAAAAATAACTACCAAATGAAACAAAAGAACTTCTGGAAGATGCCTTAACAAAAGCAACCTTACCAGAAGTCCATTGTATCAACAGAACCCGTCAAAAGCAAGGCAGGACAAGCGTTTGGGAGCTTTTATTCCCATAACGAAAGTCCAGCTGGAAAAAGAGCCTTAACTTCTCCCAGCCGATGTACTTTGCTTTATTGCATTTGGTTTGGCATCTCAAGGTTCCAGCTACTTTTTCTTCTTCCGCACAAAAGCGGCTGTGCCGTTTCCACCGTTGCCTTTGCTTTTACGCTTGCGTCCGCCTCCGGCACCTGGTCCAGGCGTTGGTCCTTCCCCGATGAAAACACCACTGCCGGACGTTTTTTTGCGTCGGCTCTTGCCGCCGTTATCACCTTTGCCACTGTAACCACTTCTAGCGTTACGGTCAAAACCAGTGGAACTTGTGCCCTGCGAGCTGTAACCACCTTTGCCGCTGCCGAAGCCGAAGCTTTGCTGCTGCTCACCAGCAGCCCCACCTGCTTCGCCCACACGGATACCAGTGCCGCCAGCCTGCCCGGCATCTCCGCTACGCTTGCCGCGTCTGCCGCCATTGCCGCTGCTTTCGCTGCCTGCAGCAGCCGCGTCTCCGCCGCGCTTACCGCGTCTGCTGCCATTGCCACCGCTCTCGTTGCCTACAGCAACTGCGTCACCGCCGCGTTTACCGCGTCTACCGCTCTTGCCACCATTCTCGCCGCCTGCAGCAGCCGCATCACTACCGCGCTTACCGCCACGGCCCGGTTTAGCCCCGCCACGCGCGCCACCATCACGGCCGCCAAATCCTCTGCCGGCCTGTCCACCGCGTCCGCCTTCTTTACGCGGCTTCATATCCACCATCTCAAAATCGATGGTGTGTTCGTCCATGTTCACGTTCGCCACACGGACCTTCACATCATCACCGATCCGGTAAACCTTCGAAGTCCGCTCGCCGATCAGCGCCATGTGCTGCTCATCGAAGTGGTAATAGTCGTCGGTCAATCCTCCGAGACGGATCAAGCCTTCTACTGTATTCTCCAGCTCAATAAACATACCGAAGCTCGTTACACTGCTGATAATCCCTTCGAATTCTTCGCCGACCTTATCCAGCATGTACTCGGCTTTCTTGAGTGCTTCCGTATCCCGCTCTGCATCGACTGCTACACGCTCTCGTTCAGACGATTGCTGAGCAACGTCCGGCATCCGTTCCGCCAAATACTCCTGACGCTTCTCGGACAGCATGTTGCCGTTCTCAACCACTTCCCGGATAACCCGGTGAATGACAAGGTCCGGATAACGGCGGATCGGGGACGTAAAGTGGGAGTAATACTCGGCCGCAAGCCCAAAATGCCCAGTGCTCTCGGCATCGTACTTCGCCTGCTTCATCGAACGGAGCATCATTGTGCTAAGCACTGTCTGCTCCTTCGTGCCTTGGATCGCCTCCAGCAGATTTTGCAGCGCCCGTGGATGAATCGAGTTACCCCGCCCCTTCACGTGATGCCCAAAATTCGCGGCAAACGCCATAAAGTTCTGTAGCTTCTCCTGATCCGGATCTTCGTGAATCCGGTAAATGAACGGAACCTTCAACCAGTGGAAATGCTCTGCCACTGTTTCGTTGGCCGCCAACATGAATTCCTCGATAATCTGCTCGGCAATGGAGCGCTCTCTTTTGACGATATCTACCGCTTTACCGTTCTCGTCCACGATGACCTTGGATTCCACAAAATCAAAGTCTACCGCGCCGCGCTGCATCCGGCGATTTCTCAGCTTTAACGCAAGCTCGCGCATCAACCTGAAGTCGTCCACCAGATCGCTATAGCGTTCGATCAGCTCCGGGTCCTCGTCGATCAAAATTTTACGGACATTGTTGTACGTCATCCGCTCTTTCGTCTTGATCACACTTGTGAAGACGTCATGCTTCACAACCTTCATCTGCTCGTTGAACTCCATCTCACAAGACAATGTAAGACGGTCCACCTGCGGATTCAAACTGCAAATACCGTTGGACAGACGGTGAGGAAGCATCGGAATTACCCGGTCTACAAGATACACACTGCAGCCCCGGTTATACGCTTCAATATCCAAAGGCGAACCCTCGCGTACGTAGTAACCTACATCCGCGATATGTACGCCCAGCTTGTAATTACCGTTAGGCAACCGCTCCACATTAACTGCATCATCAAGATCCTTGGCATCCTCGCCGTCAATCGTTACGATGTTCAGCCCGCGCAGATCCCGGCGTCCCTGCTGTACAATCTCTTCGTCCGTAATAGAGTCAGGCGCATGATCCGCCTCCGCCAGCACTTCCTCCGGAAATCCTTCCGGCAGCTGATGCTTCCGGATAATTGACAGGATATCTATGCCCGGGTCGTCCTTGTGGCCGAGTATCTCCACAACCTCGCCCTCAGCCGCCGCCCGTCCTTCCGGATAGCTTACCAGCTTCACAACAACCTTTACACCGTCCACAGCACCGTTAATAGCATGCTTCGGTATGAATATATCCCGGTTAATCCGCTTATCATCCGGCAACACAAATCCATATGCCTCATGATTCTGGAACACGCCTACTACCTGGGTAACTGCGCGTGTTACAATGCGCACCACTTCCCCTTCCAGCTTACCGCCAGCCGGGCTCTTCGAACTGACGCGTACAAGCACAATATCGCCGTTCATTGCGCTTTTCAGGTCATTCGCATGAATGTACACATCGGGATGCTCACGATCATCCGGAATGAGAAATGCAAAGCCCTTGGAATGGACCTGCAGGCGTCCCCGCTGCAAATCCAACCGCTCCGGCACACCGTAGCGCTGGTTACTGGTTAGAAGGATTTTTCCAGACTGCTCCAGCTCATTCAACAGCTTCAGAAACTCGCGGAATTCATGTGCGTCACTTATTCCAAAATGCTTCTCCAATTCCTGATACGTCATCGGTTTATAGTCGGTTTCCCGCATAAATTCCAATATTATTTCTTCTGTTATCATCATTATCACCTCGAGGGAACGTGCGCTCCTGTTCGTCTTATACCGCAAATGTATCCATTGTTTACCTTCATAATACTCATACCCTAGTATACACGAATTTAATCCCGGGTATCCTTATCACCATGTCTCAGCGCAGAGGCAGCAATAAATCGAAACCATAATATGTATGTATGACAAATATAAAAAAACCTCCGCTCTTCCATAGTTGAAAAAGCGAAGGTTATGCTTGTGTACTATTTCAAGACAGCGACAACGACTGCTAGAATAAAGAATCCCGCCGCTACCCCAACGGTCACGCGCTGCAGCACGAGCTCCATACCGCGGGCTTTAGTCTTACCGAAAAGATGTTCCGCACCGCCGGAGATGGCACCGGAAAGACCTGCGCTTTTCCCTTTCTGCAGAAGAACAATTGCAATCAACGCGATCGAGAAAACAACAAGCAGCACCTCAAAAAACATTACCAATACTTCCACCTCCTAAACGTGTAAACATCCGAATTTATTACAATTAATATAATCAAAGATTTACATAGAAAAACAGCATTCTTATTGTAGCATATCTACAAAGGATTGACAAGGCAGATGTGGCGATCTAAGGAAGTTACCGGCATATCTTTTTAGTCTTCCAAACAAAGCATCAAAGGCCTGCCTCTCTTCAAGATGAAGAATGGCAGACCACTGATATTCCCTGCATCACTTCACACGAAACGATCCAGTGCTGATAGCCACCAGTTCACCGTTTTCGTCCGTGATCCGGGATTCCGTCGTAACAGACCGCCGTGTGCCGTGGACGATGTTCGCCTTCACCGTCAGCCGCCCTTCCCTCGCGGGTTTCACAAAATGCACGTTCAAATTGCTGGTCACGGTCGATTCACCGGGGCGATCCAGCATAACCGCAATCCCCATCGCATTATCCATTAGAGAAGAGAGAACGCCACCGTGGACGATCCCCATCATATTCATATGATGCGGCTGTGCATCCAGTGTAACGACTACCCCTTCCCTACCAGCAGACTCCATCTTACAACCGAGGTATCCCCAAAAGGTCGGTTCGGCAGCCTTGGTCATGGCCTGGATATATGCCTCACGTTCCTCTTCGCTCGGTTTGGGCTTTAAGTCAGGTTCGGTATTGGCATGGTTCATAAAGAAAGCACCTCCCTTCTTCATCATCAGTGCTGTTACGCTAGTTGGGACACAGGTCTAAGCAAGTAGGCTGCCCCGCAGGATAAGCCGGCTAATGGCACATCCTCGGCACGTTGTAGCAGCAACACGCCTATTTCTCTAAGTTCAACCCGTCGGTCTACCTTCGTCTTCCTCTTCTAGCAGCTTGCGTCGCAGCACTTTACCAATCATTGTCTTGGGTAGCGAGTCGCGGAACACATACTGCCTCGGCACCTTATAGGCGGCCAGCTGACTGCGGCAAAATTTCTCCAGATCCACCGGATCCGGCTTTGCTCCGTCCTTCAGCACAATGTAAGCTTTAACGGTCTCACCACGGTAGTCGTCCCGCGTTCCAACCACGACGGCCTCTTTGACAGACGGATGCTCATACAGCACTTCTTCAATTTCACGGGGATATATATTGTAACCGCTCGCGATAATCATATCCTTCTTCCGGTCAATAATCTTGAAATACCCTTCCTCGTCCATCGTTGCCATATCGCCTGTAAACAACCAGCCGTTCCGAAGAGTATCAAACGTTTCCTCCGGCCGGTTCCAATACCCCTTCATCACCTGTGGCCCTTTCACGATTAACTCGCCAGGCTCTCCCAGCGGTACCTCTTCGCCGGTATCCGGGTTTACGACCATGGCCTCCGTATCCGGCATCGGCAGCCCGATGGTACCAAGCTTGCGTCTTTCCCAGATCGGATTCACATGCGTAACAGGTGATGACTCGGTAAGTCCGTAACCTTCGATCAAACGGCCCTTCGTCATTTCTTCAAATTTATCCTGCACTTCTGCCGGTAACCCAGCTGAACCGCTAATACATGCATTTAGAGAAGACAGGTCGTACTCAAGAATGCGTGGATGATTAATGAGTGCAATGTACATGGTTGGGGCACCTGGGAACAGCGTCGGTTTCCTTTTCCGGATCAAATCCAAAATCATCGTCACCTCGAATTTTGGCACCAGCAGGAGCTCACTTGCCCGGTAGATCGCCTGGTTCAGCAAAACGGTCAGACCAAACACATGAAAGCAGGGCAGTGCCGCTAGATAGCGTTCTTTGCCCTCTTCCACTCTGTAGCACCAATTCGCACTTTGTAGCGTATTGGCAATGAGGTTGTAATGCGTAAGCATAACCCCTTTGGGTACACCCGTCGTACCTCCCGTGTACTGAAGCAGCGCCAGATCCTTCTCTGCGTCAATCTTTTCGCATAACGGAAAGTCCGACGATTCCGCGAGAAGTTTTTTAAAGGGATGCACCGTCTCACCATACGTAACAACCGGTAAAGGGCCGGCTTTTTTGGCCTTGATCGGGTACAGCATGTTTTTCGGAAAAGGAAGATAGTCTGGTATAGAAGTCACAATCATGTGTTTCAATTCCGTCTCTGCAATGACCTTCTCCACCCTGGACACAAACATATCCATCGTAATCATCACTTTTGCGCCTGAATCCTTCATTTGATGCGCGATCTCCCGCTCCATATAGAGGGGGTTCGTCATCACCACAATCGCGCCGGCGAGTAGCGCCCCGTAATAGGAGATAACGACCTGGGGACAATTGGGCAGCATAATCGCCACCCGGTCCCCCTTTGCCACTCCCTTGCCCCGAAGTGCCTGTGCCATGCGATATGAAGACTCCAGTAATGTTTTATAACTGATACTTTTGCCCATAAAATACAGCGCCGGCCGATCCGGAAATTTCTGTGCAGACGTTACGAGAAATAACGCCAAGTTCTGTTTCGGATAATCAAACGTGGGGGCTACTTCAGCCGGGTAAAACGGCAGCCAAGGCTTTGCATGCATACAAAACCATCCCTTTCCTGAGGAATGCTGTAAAGCTTCCTTCACTCCTACTCCAAGTAGAAACGACTCCGTCGTCCTTATCCAATTTCAAAAAATCTAAAAGGCTCCGGCTTCTTTCGGTCAATTACACCGTGTACCGTTCGTTATTTACCACACGTGCCGCGATGCTCCGCTTGAGAGCCACCGTATCCACTGGGTTCGTACGCGTCAGCTTCTTCAACACCGACATCTGCATACGCAGCATATCACCGGACTCCACCGAAGCGAGCGTTTCCTTGGCCAGTGCTTCAATGCGCTGGAACGCTTCATACGCGAACACCTGCGTCATTTCAATCATACTCACTGCCTTCTCTTCCGAAGTACGGGCAATCTGTTTACGCGTGCGCAGTAATGCACTTTCAAGGGCATAGATGTCGATCATCATGTCGGCCAGATTCGCAAGCGCCTCTTGTTCTTTTTCCAGCTTCGTTCCGAATTTCTGGACGGCAAGACCGCCGGCGAGAAGGAAAATCTTCTTGCTCATATCAAGATAATGCGCTTCTTGCTCAAGTGTTCCTTCAAACGTCTGTCCCGGTACAAGCTGCAGCAGCTCTCCCTGAAGACTTTGAGCTTTTTGCAGCAGAGCAATCTGGCCCTTCATCGCTTTCTTGACGAGTGTACCCGGGATGAGCAGACGGTTGATCTCATTCGTACCTTCAAAAATACGGTTGATACGGGAGTCACGGTAAATCCGCTCAATCTTGTACTCTTGGATATACCCATAACCACCATAGATTTGAACCCCTTCGTCGGCTATAAAATCAAGACCTTCAGAGGCATATACCTTGTTGATCGAGCACTCAATCGCATACTCGGATACAGCTGCTGCCGCCTGGGCACCTGCATCATTGCTGCTGTAATCGATATCCTGCATCGCTTCATCCAACAGTCCTGCCGTGCGGTACACCATGCTTTCCATTACAAAAGAAGTAATGTTCATTTCCGCGAGTTTTTTGCGCATGAGCGGAAAATTGGAAATCGGCGTCTCGAACTGCTTGCGCGTATTCGCATATTTGGCACTCAATTCAATAGACTCTTTCGCCGCACCCACTGTTCCAGCCGCCAGCTTGTAACGTCCAATGTTCAAAATGTTAAACGCGATCCGGTGCCCCTTGCCGATCTCACCCAGCAGGTTCTCCTTCGGCACTTTCACATCCTCGAAGAAGAGCGGACGGGTGGAGGAACCCTTGATGCCCATCTTCTTCTCTTCCGGTCCGAGCGTGAAACCTTCCATTTCCTTTTCTACAATGAACGCGGTAAAATGCTCTCCGTCGATTTTGGCGTATACAATAAAGATATCCGCAAACCCGGCGTTCGTGATATACAATTTCGATCCGTTCAAAATATAATACTCACCGTCGTCAGTCAGACGCGCTGTCGTCTTCGCACTCATGGCGTCAGAACCGGAGGTCGGCTCTGTCAAGCAATAGGCTGCAATTTTGGCTCCTGTCGCAAGATCCGGCAGGTACTTCTGCTTCTGCTCTGTCGTGCCGAAGAGCACGATCGGCAGCGTGCCAATTCCGACATGGGCGCCGAAGGACAGGGCGAATGAGGAACCTTTGGCTAGCGACTCGTTAATAATCGTTGAGCTCACCTTGTCGAGTCCAACGCCGCCAAACTCTTCGGGAACGTCCGCGCCGAGCAGTCCAAGCTCTCCGGCTTTGCGGAGCAGGTCCACCGTCAGCTCATAATCCAGCTTCTCAATATGTTCGTCCTGCGGTACCACTTCACCTTCGATAAAACCACGAACGGTTTCACCAATCATGCGATGCTCTTCAGTAAAATCCTCTGGTGTAAGGATCCGGTCCAGATCCGGGTTATCAATGACAAATCCGCCGCCTACGATTTTCGGTTGTTTTGTTTGGTTCTCGCTCATGCTTTATTTCCCCTTTCACCATTTTGGATTAAGACTGTTTACGCGCTGTGAACTTCGAACACACCAGCTGCTCCCATTCCTCCGCCGATGCACATGCTCACGACACCGTATCCACCGCCGAGGCGAGTCAGCTCTGATACAAGGCTTGTCGTCAGTTTGGCGCCAGTGCAGCCGAGCGGATGGCCTAGAGCAATGGCCCCTCCATTGACGTTGACCTTGTTCTCATCAATTCCAAGTGCGCGAATAATGTGTAAGCACTGGGAAGAGAAAGCTTCATTGATCTCGAACAGGTCCACCTGATCAAGCGTAATGCCTGCCATTTTGAGCGCCTTCGGAATCGCCTCAACCGGGCCGACCCCCATAATTTCCGGTTCTACACCAGCCAAGGCAAAAGAACGGAATGTTGCCAGCGGCTTTAAGCCAAGCTCCTCCGCTTTCTCGCGACTCATCACCGCTACGGCCGCTGCCCCGTCACTCGTCTGTGACGCGTTGCCTGCTGTAACCGTTCCGCCAAGCGCGAAGGCTGGCTTCAACCGGGCAAGACCATCCGGAGAAGTGTCCGGTCGAACACCCTCATCCGTATCAAACACAAACTCCTTGCTCCGGATTTTGCCCTGTTCATCCGATGTCGTCAGCTTCACGCTCACGGGTACGATCTCATCCCGGAACTTACCCTCCCGGATGGCTGCTTCCGCCTTGCGGTGACTGCTAACGGCAAACGCATCCTGATCCTCCCGGTTGATACCGAACCGGCGTGCTACCGCTTCTGCGGTGTGACCCATGCCCATGTATACCTCCGGCATATCCTCTACCAGCCCCGGATGCGGAGCCGGTTTAAAGCCAGTCATCGGCACATGGCTCATGCTTTCCACACCGCCCGCCACGATCACCTCGGCATGGCCGAGCATAATGCGCTCAGCAGCAAAAGCAATCGCTTGAAGCCCGGAGGAGCAAAAACGGTTGACCGTCAATGCCGGAACGGTCACCGGATAGCCCGCATACAGCGAAATAATCCGGGCGACGTTCAGCCCCTGCTCTCCCTCTGGCATGGCACAGCCGAGAATGACATCCTCCACGTCCTCTTTTTTCAATCCCGGTGCACGTTCAATAACAGCTTCCAGTACTGCCTTTCCCAAATCCTCAACCCGAGTCTGGGCAAGACTTCCTTTCTTCGCCCTGCCGACTGCTGTACGCGCAAGGGATACGATAACTGCTTCTCTCATGCCATTCACCTCATTCACCTTTTAATGGTTTATTAGTTGCGAAGCGGCTTGCCTTTCGCAAGCATGTGCTGCATACGCTGCTGTGTCTTCACTTCTCCGAGCAGGCTCAGGAATGCTTCCCGCTCCAGATCAAGCAGATGCTGCTCCGTCACTATCGTTCCGGCCGGCACATCGCCGCCGCTCAAAATATGCGCTAGCTTCTTCGCGATCAGATGATCATGCTCGCTAATATATCCGCTCTGCTTCAGTCCAAGCGCACCCATCTGCAAGACGGCGCGGCCATCGCGGCCAACGACACGGGCACGACCCGGCTGCGGCGGCACATAACCGGCCCGATCCATGGCGAGAACAGCCTGCTTCGCTTCATAAATGCGCTGATCTGGGTTCATGACCACCGTATCGGTGGGTCTTCCATAACCCATGCGGATAGCATCGTGTCCACTCGTAGACGTCTTCGCCATCGCAATCGTCTCGAAAATTTTGTTTATCGCGGGCTGTAGGTCAGACTCAGGATCCGGCTGACTGTCACTGATACGAAGCGCCATCTCCTTACAGCCGCCGCCAGCAGGAATCAATCCGACACCGGTCTCGACGAGTCCAAAATACGTTTCGGATGAGAACACGACGCGGTCTGCCGGTAGACACGCTTCCACGCCGCCGCCCAGCGTCATCCGGTGCGGAGCAGCCACTACTGGCTTCTCCAGACCTTTCAGCTTCATCATGCTGCCCTGGAACAGACGGATGATGTCATCCACCTCATCCCAATCACCGCTCTGGGCTTCCATCAGCATGAGCATCAGATTCGCACCGACACAGAAGTTGCGTCCTTCGTTAGCAACAACCAGTCCCCGGTAATTGGCTCGAACCTCATCCACACTCTGCTGGATCATGACGAGAATATCAGCCCCAATGGCGTTGTTAGGCGAGGTGAACTCGAGGCAGGCTACGCCGTCACCGATATCGATCAGATTTGCGCCTGTATTCGAGCGGATAATCCGGTTCTGCAACTTCAGTGCCTGTAGCGAGATGATCTCCGGTTTCTTCTCGACTTCTTTGTACTCCCCTTTGAAATAATGGAAGAGTCCCCCGTCCTGTTGCTGATAAAACGATTCATGACCAGCAGCAATCCAATCCTTCACCCATGTCGGCACCGTAAGCCCTTCCGCTTCCATGCGCTGTACCGACTTAGACAATCCAATCAAATCCCAAGTCTCAAACGGCCCAAGCTCCCAGTTAAAGCCCCATTTCATCGCATTGTCGATGTCCTCAATTGAATCTGCGATCTCACCAAGCTTCTCAGCTGAATACACCAGCACTTGCTTCATTACATTCCAGGCCAGCTCCGAATAGCGGTCCGGCGTACCGAGAAATGCCTTGATTTTCTTTCTGGAACCTTTGGCTGCCTTGGCTGCTTCTAGGGATGCGGAGCTAATCTTCGCGCCCGGGTTGTACTCCATCGTTGAAAGGTTTAGTGAAAGGATCTTGCTGCCCTGCTCACCCTTCACTTTTTTGTAAAAACCCTGACCACCCTTCTCACCTGTCCAGCCGCGGGTCACAAGCTCATTCATGACCTCAGGTACAGTGAATACATCCTTCTCTGCTCCGTCTGGCACATAGTCATACACATTCCGCGCCACATGCACGAAGGTGTCGATACCTACCAGATCTAGTGTGCGGAAGGTCGCACTCTTCGGACGTCCAAGCACCGGACCGGTCGCTGCATCTACTTCCTCTACCGTATATCCGTTCTCGATCACCTCTTTCAAAGTCACCAGCAGGCCATAAGTGCCGATCCGGTTCGAGATAAAGTTCGGCGTATCTTTCGCCAGCACCACACCCTTACCGAGCCGCTTCTCACAGAACTCAGTCATAAACGCCGTAATCTCGGGGTCCGTATCAAAACCCGGGATAATCTCCAGCAGTTTCATATGACGAGGCGGGTTGAAAAAGTGCGTACCAAGAAAATGACGGCGGAATTCCTCACTGCAATCCTCAGCCATTTCGTTCACAGAAATGCCGGAGGTGTTGGTACTGACAATCGCCCCTTCCTTACGCACACCTTCAATAAGGGATAAAATACTCTTCTTGATCTCCAGCCGTTCGGTTACCACCTCAATGATCCAGTCTACTTCTTTCAGCAGATTCAGGTGATCCTCCGTATTGCCTGGTGTAATCCGCTTGGCAAAATCCGGCGAGTACAGAGGTGCTGTGCTCGCCTTCGGCAGTCCCGCCACCGCTGTAGCTGCCAGCCGGTTTCGAACCTTTGGGTCATCCAGCGTCAGTCCGGCTTTTTCCTCTTCAGGGGTTAAAGATTTCGGGACGATATCGAGCAGCAGACATGGAATCCCTGCATTGGCGAGATGGGCAGCGATGCCCGACCCCATGACCCCGGAGCCGATGACGGCTGCTTTGGATATAGTTCTGCTCGTGGCACCGGAACCGTTTATGGCTTCTTTAGTTATGGTATTGCTCATTGCATAACGACCTCCCGTTCATGGATTTTAGATGGACCAAATACGGATAACTCCAAAATTTCCGCGATATCGCGTGTTTTCACGCTTTCTTCCACTTCTTTTTCCTTCGTTCCGTCTTCCAGCATGGTGAGACAGTACGGGCAGGCTGAGCTGATCATCGTCGGAGACACGGCCAGCGCCTGTTCGGTACGAGCCAGGTTAACCCGCTTACCTTCGTCCTCCTCCATCCACATCCGGCCGCCTCCGGCGCCGCAGCACATTCCGTTCTCACGGGTGCGCTCCATCTCCGTGAGCTTGACACCCGGTATAGCCCGCAGCACGTCACGCGGCTGCTCATAAACGTCGTTGTAACGTCCGAGATAACAGGAATCGTGATACGTAATCGTCTCCGGCACCTCATACGTCGGCGTAAGTCGACCTTCCTTCACGAGCCTATCCAACAGCTCGGTATGGTGCAGCACTTCGGCCTCTAGCCCGAACTCTGGATATTCATTTTTTAACGTGTTGAAGGTGTGCGGACATGCAGTGACGATTTTGCTGACGTTGTATTTCTGAAAAATCTCGATATTCTCATTGCACAGCTGCTGGAACAAGAACTCATTGCCCATACGCCTTGGAGTATCACCCGAGTTCTTTTCCTCATTACCGAGAATAGCGAAGTTCACGCCGGCTTCATTCATCAGGCGCACGAAGGCGCGGGTGATTTTGCGGCTGCGGTTGTCATAGGAGCCCATAGAGCCCACGAAGAACAAATATTCGAACCCCGGATTCTCCTTCACCGTCGGTATTTTCAAGCCGAGACTGCCATCCGGATCGACTTCTGTTACCCATTTGTTGCGATCGCTGCGGCTGATGCCCCAAGGATTTCCTTGGCGCTCGATGTTCATCATCGCCCGCTGTCCTTCCTGCGGCACACTGCCCTGCATAAGCACCAGATGGCGGCGCAGGTCGATGATTTTGTCCACATGCTCATTCGCAACCGGACACTGATCCTCACAATTGCGGCATGTCGTGCACGCCCAAATTTCCTCCTCTGTCATAACCCCGCCGAGCAACTCCACATCCTGGGGGTTAACGCCCTCCACCTGATGCCAGGCCCGCTTCTGGGCCGCCATCGTCGGCCCGATGTCCGTGATCCCTTCACCTCTCCACTCTGCAAGAAGCTCTTCCCCAGCTTCCATCCTATGAATGCCCGGTGAACCGAACACCGCCGCCGGTATCCATGGTGACTTGGAGGTAAGGGCGGCTCCTTTTTCCGTCAGGTGATCCCTCAGCTTTACAATCATATGCATCGGTGAGAGCAGCTTGCCGGTATTGGAGGCAGGACACACATTCGTGCAGCGGCCGCACTCCACACAAGCGTAGAAATCAAGCATTTGCTTCTGGGTGAAATCCTCGATTTTGCCGACGCCGAATTCCTCGGCTTCTTCATCCTCCAGATCCAACTTGCTTAAACGTCCTACCGGTTCTGTTCTGCGCACTAATATGTTGATCGGCGCCGTAATGAGATGGAAGTGCTTCGACTGCGGCACATAGAGCAGGAACGAGAGCAAAATAATGAGATGTATCCACCAGAACGCGAAGTAGGTAACCGTTGCACCGATATGCGGCACCCAGGCGAACAGTGAGGCGATTGCCGACGAGATCGGTGCGAAACCAGACGCCGGCAGCTCTTCCATCACTCTTTCGAAAGCCATCGTCAGCAGTACAGAAGCCATCAGCGAAGTAATGAAAAAAACGACAATGCTCGGCTTCCAGCCTCGTTTCAGCCGCTTCAGCTTCTCGCCGTACCGCCGGTAGGCAGCATAACCAATCGCGAGAAGAATGAGTGTTACCGTAATCTCCTGCATCAGAATGAACGCGTCATGTCCAGGAATCGGCAGGTTGTACCCCGTCAGCCCTTTCCAGATGATGTCGATTGCACCGAACTGTAAAACTATGAACCCGTAAAAAACGATAAAGTGCATAATCCCGCTCTTGCGATCTTTAAACAGCTTGCTCTGACCAAACACCTGAATGAAAAATTGACCCAGGCGCTCCTTCATATCTTTTTTGAGATTGGCTGGCTGTCCCAGACGGATGTACAAATACCGGCGATATACGACAGAGGCGAACATATAAACCGCCCAACCTGTTATACCGACAAAGAGCAGCGCGTTGATTATTTGCCAGATCATCCTCATCAGCCCCTTGTGTTTAAAATCCTCTAATTGCTATCTTCTGCTTCATAAATCCTCATCATTGCCTCATGGAATGCAACTTGAAATGTCAACAGAACTTGTGACAAAAGTGGGACAAGTTATGAAGCGCTTTCATATATAGGACAAAAAATAACGGTCATTCGGCCGACCGAATCAGGGTCCCTCCTCTCTTCTATTTAGGGTGCTGCGGTCAGGCTGCGAACATTTTCATCGATCCTGTAAACACAGCATTGACAATGTTTCTGACGTATTTTATGATGGGAACAATAAATGAATGAGTATTCATTCATAAAATTTAACTGTATTCTAACATCGGGGTGAGCAGATGACAAGTAAAAAAAATGAGAAGTACCAACTTATACTCCAGGGTGCCCTGAAAGTGTTTGCCGAGAATGGCTACCACCGCTCCCAAGTGTCAAAGATCGCTAAAGCAGCCGGCGTAGCCGACGGAACGATCTATTTGTACTTTAAAAGAAAGGAGGATATTCTGATCCGGCTGTTCCAGGAAAAGCTCGGCGAGCTCGTCGGTAAATTTCATGACAGCGTGGAAGGAATCACCGACCCGATCGAAGCACTTCGCACGGTGTGCCACATCCACTTTACCGAGCTGGAGAGCAATCCGGAGCTGGCCTATGTCACGCAGATTGAACTGCGGCAGAGCGATCTGGAACTACGCAAGGAAATTGGCAGCGCACTGAAGCCATATATTGTGCTGATCGAGAATATTCTGAAGCAAGGCGTAGAAGAGAACCGGTTCCGCTCGGACCTAAACATTAAGCTTGTGCGAAACCTCATCTTTGGATCGATGGATGAAGCGGTAACCTCATGGCTGATCTCGGGACGCAAATACCCGTTAAGCGGTCAGGTCGAAGATACGCTGGGCTTTTTTCTGCATGGGATTTCCAGTAAAGAGTAAGTAAATGCAACATTAGCGAAGTGGACAGAGTTGTACGACCATGATTTTCATATTGAAGGGAGAGCTGGACCGATGAAGATTGTAGTGTTGCTCAAGCAGACGTTTGATACCGAGGAAAAAATCACGATTGATAACGGCGCGATTGCCGAGGATGGCGCGAAGTTCGTCATTAATCCGTACGATGAGTATGCTGTTGAGGAAGCAGTAAAGCTGCGTGATGAGCACGGCGGTAGTGTTACCCTCCTCTCCGTTGGCCCGGACCGGACAGCGGAAGCCCTACGGACGGCACTCGCGATGGGCGCAGACGATGCAGTACTCATCTCCGATGAACGAATACCGGATGATGAGTACGCCGTATCCAAAGTACTGTACACCTATTTGTCCAACGAAAATGCCGATCTAATTCTCGGCGGCAACTTCTCAGTCGATCGCGGCTCCAGTCAGGTGGCTGTTCGCTTGGCCGAAATGCTCGGCATTCCGCATACGGGATCCATCACCCGGCTTACGATCAGCGGTGGCAAGGCTGAAGTCCATCGGGACGCCGAGGGTGACCTCGAAGTGCTTGAGCTCCCGCTTCCGGCGCTGTTCACAGCCCAACAAGGCTTGAATGAACCGCGTTACCCTTCGCTTCCGGGCATTATGAAGGCGAAGAAAAAACCTTTTAAAACATTAACTTTGGATGACATCGGCATTTCGGCAGAAGATGTACTGCCGGCAACAAAGCAATCGGAGCTGTCCCTTCCGCCGGAGCGGAGCGCAGGCCGCATTTTGAAAGGTGATCCGGCAGAAGTAGCGCATGAACTGGTATCGCTGCTTCGCTCCGAGTCCAAGGTCATTTAATTGGGACGGCTGTACACATTATTTTTTGTATCCGGTTACATGTCCTAGAAGAAAAACGTCTATCGACATACCTCAAAAGAAGGAAAACCGCACTTAACGGTAGTTTTTCTTGTGAGATAAGGATGCAGTTTACTACGTACTTACTCTGAGTGTATGGCTGAGGGGCCGTCCGTCATACCATCCTCTTGAGGGGATAACACTGAAGGAGCGCTGACCTTGGACAGCAGGATATTTGTTTGATTCATGATGAACTCATTCCTATATTGATCTGGGAGGTAATGTTATGAGCAGAACCATTTTGGTTTACGCCGAAAGCCGTGACGGAAAGCTGCGCCAGGTTGCACTGGAAACGTTGGGTGCCGCCCACATTCTTGCCGGAGACGGTGACAGCATCCGCATCCTGTTAGCAGGATCGAATATTACTGAAGCTACTACCGCCTTAACCCCGTATGGTACCGATACGATATATACCATCGAACATGATGATATGGAAAACTATACTCCTGATGTTTATATGGCAGCGGTTCAGGCAGCCATTGGAGAAGCGCAGCCGGATGTGGTGTTGTTCGGTCACACAGCCATCGGCCGTGATCTGGCCCCGCTGACCGCAGCATCGATGAGTGCCGGACAGATTTCCGATGTAACCGCGATTGAAGTGGAAGACGGTGAAACTTCTTTTACCCGCCCTCTCTATGCCGGTAAAGCGTTCGAAAAGCGTGTGTTCCAATCCGGCCCATGGGTCGTGACCATCCGCCCGAACAATATTCCGGCAGCGGAACCGTCTCCAGACGGCGGTAGCTCAAACATCGTCGACATCGCCTATCCAGCTCCTTTGCTACGCACCATCGTGAAAGATGTAGTCCGCAAAACAACAGGCAAAATCGATCTCGCCGAAGCCAAAATCGTCATCTCCGGCGGTCGCGGCGTCAAGAGTGCCGACGGCTTCAAGCCGCTTGAAGAGCTCGCTGATCTGCTCGGCGGGGCTGTCGGTGCCTCCCGCGGCGCATGTGATGCAGGCTACTGTGATTACGCGCTTCAGATCGGGCAGACTGGCAAAGTTGTTACACCCGAGATCTACATCGCCTGCGGTATCAGCGGTGCGATTCAGCATCTTGCCGGTATGAGCCAATCGCGCGTCATTATCGCGATTAATAAAGATCCGGAGGCACCGATCTTCAAGGTGGCCGACTATGGCATCGTTGGCGACTTGTTCGACATCGTGCCGCTACTGACGGAGGAATTCCGCAAGGTGCTGGTGTAGACATAAGCTTCAATTGATGCATATCTAAACCGCCGTGTTGCACTAACAGCTGTACGGAAGCAAACGCTGTGCGATATGGCTATAGTTTTAAGAAACGCATGCTTGAGCATGCGTTTCTTTTTTCTATTAAAGGCATTCCTTACACAAGCTTCATTTCCATCTATTAATATCCATGTAATACAATGTAACTAACTGAACATGGGAAATAAGGATGTTTTGCAAATGTCATACGCCCCTTATCCTGCATTACAAAAAAATCCTACAACACCTAACAAAGCCCTCAAAACTTTCGTGTGTCGGCCTTAATAGGTAAGGAGGAAAAACAATAAAAAAAGGAGGCATCTCGCCCCCTTTTAGAAATTTTGCCGACTGACGAAATCTTCTTTAATTTGTTGTGCTCACTATCACTTCCTCTTTACCAGCCTTATACGTATAAATTTCTAACTTTGCATGATCTTGTTCCTCTCCACTTGCCACAACTTTAAAGGAATGATTCACTTCATTTTTCCCAGGCGTGTAAATATGCCTACTCCAAGTGAAAGAAGCATTGAAAATTGAATCCACGATTTTGCCAGTCGTCTCATCAATGATCGCCAAGTGAATCTTGGGCATTTTGTCCGACAATTCCTTTATATTGATCGCTAAAGTTTCGCCGTTCTTTATGACAAAGGCAGCACCGAGCTGTACCCCCTGATTTGCTAGAGTTTCTTCCGCCTGATTTATTTGATTTATTTCATTGATATCAGTTTTGGGCAGCTTAGCTTTTCCGTTAAAAATATCTGTTATTTTTATTTTTTTGTCATACGAAGTATACATTTTATGACCAACGATGGCGCCGCTTGTCTTTTGGGATAGTCTATAAGTAAACTGTTTCGGAGTAATAACCTCCTCTATTACATAAACTCCCCGCTTCATAAGCTCTTTGATAAATGCCTGATGATCATACTTATATTTTGGGTCCTGGTAGTCCAAGTCAAAAGTAATTTGATTGACTATCATCTGTTTAATCACTTTATCGTCTATGTAATCCTTCGCGTGTTCACTGAAAGCAACCGTTACCGTATGGCCTTCAATAGACATCGTTTTGTTGATCATGTTCGCAGCTGACTCTTTATCCTGCCAATATTGATGAATTTTATAGTAAGGCTCAGTATGGTTGAAATCATCGATCTTTCGTCCATCAGCATCAATATACAAATTTGTTCTTGTATGCATCGACTTTGTTCCAAGCGCGATTTCCACATTTTCTTCAAACGTTTCGAACGTATTGTAATATGTCTTAATGCCACCGCTATCTTCCATAAGAGGCTTGGATTTCTCAGCAAAAACAACGGAGGATGAGAAGACTGACACAGTTGTAATTAGAACAACAAGGAAGATGCCTAAGACCGTTTTTCCGCTTCCCGTATTTCGTTTCATGATTAGAGAAAACCTCCTGTACAACTGTTTTTTTGGTTGAGCCAGATTGCTGTTCAGAACAGGCGAACTTGAAGCAAAATGTAAAATCATCTCGCTGTATCGTTTCTTCTCAGCAGTTTTCAAGCCTTTCGTTATTTGTTCATCTACGGCGTATTCGCAGGCCTCGCTAATATTAGCTAAAGCAAGATAAGATACCGGATTGAACCAATGCAGGCAGTTGACCAACACCGCCATAAGCTTAATCCAAGCGTCTCTTTGCTTGTAGTGGATCCATTCATGCTGCAGCGCAAGTTTGTAATCCTCTGCATTTATGTTCGCGTTTGGCATTACGATTGTCGGCTTGAAAAATCCAATTAGCATAGGAGAGTGCACATAATCGCTGACTACCACTTTCAGATCTCCTATACGATCGATCGGGGAGGAATGAATCGCTTGCTTTTTAAAGCGAAAGTAAGCGAAAAAATAACGGTACAACATTGCTAAACAACCGACCATCCAGATTCCAAGTATCCACTGATCTACAGACATAATAGAAAAACCTTGGTTTTCAGACGTAGTGCTGGCACTTGCCGTCTGGTCAGGCATTGACGCTCCGATCGCTGCAGTCATCTCTATAACAGCGCTCGTTGAATCTGTTTGCACCTGTTTTTCATAAAAGGAAAACAGCGGCTGATTAATTGACACGTTAAAGTACAGCGGCAAAATAAAAAGCGATAATGCCATCAAACTGGCGTAATAATACCAACGGCCACCATATTTTGATGCCAATTTTGTTCGTAGCAGAATGAATAATGAGCTTGCAACACTACCGGTAAGAGAGGTCATTAACAACCATTTAATCATATCTGTCTGCCTCGCTATTTATAAAGGACCGGAGCTCTTCGATATCCTTCTTTGTCAAATTCTCAGCCTGGAACAATGAGCTAATCAAACTTTTGGCAGAGCCATTATGGATGGAGAATAGGAAGCTCTTTGTTTGCATTTTTCTGTAATCCTCTTCGCTTATAGCTGCCCAATATTCATGAGCATGCGAACGTCCGCGTTTCACGGATTGCAACGCCCCTTTGTCTAGTAACCTACCGGCAAGCGTGAGAACAGTCGTCTTATTTTTTTTGGGAAAATATTCCATGATTTCATTCGTCGTCATCCTTCTTCCACTTTCCCATAGGACTTGCATAATCTCCATTTCGGCTTTTGTGATTTGCATATCAGTAAATCCCCCTTTCTATTCTACATTACGTTTTTTATTCTACATTATGTTTTTTATTCTACAACACGTTGAAACGAAGTGCAAGCCGAAGTCGAGCAAACATTAATTGGTATCATTTTTATGATTTGGTCAACGTCATTCGACAGAGGTGGATGTCTCGAAAGAAACGCTATTGGGTGAGCTAAAATCCGCCATGGCGGAAGAAGAGGATTGATTGAAGCGATTATTGAAAAAATGCAGCGGGAACAGCCGTGTGCACCCATTATAAAAGCTTTAGTGAAGTCGTTGAGTGATTCGTGGACATTTATCAAAATGTACATTGTGAATCATTGTACTTAAATTTGATATCGTGCAATTCGGAAATAAAAGTAAGCCTATGACCCATTTTTACACGTATCTCGGCTGAACATATGAATAAAATCGAGTTCCTTAGCGTGGGTTTTATCCTTAGCGTTGTAAATTCGCGTTTTGCTGGCGGCACCCCATTAAGGAGTATCAACAAAAAATAGACACATGCCAGAGCATAAGTCTATTTTTCTTATTTATATTGCCAGTTCCCTCAACGTAACTTTTATCTGTCTATCCAGGTTATATTAGTTAAATCCTCATGAGGAATGATCGAGGTGATTATAATGAGAAAAATGCTGATTTTCCTCTTGTCCCTGCTGCTTCTGCTCACAGCCTGCTCTGCCCGCTCATCCCAGACTCAGGAGCAGCAGACACAAAACTTCGGCAACCCGACGGCTGAAGAAATACTGAAGAGCAATCCGGATGCCGATCTGCTGCAGCTAAGAAATATCGTGTATATAAAAGCCGAAGACAACAGTTGGGTGCAACAGGAAAATCTAGGCTCACTTCAAGAGGTCGGTGAAGTTCAATCCATATATGACGGCAACAGACCTTTTGAAAATGAAATGTCCACCAAGCTAGCTCCTGGTACCAAAATTTATGAACCTACCCAACATGGCCTGATTATCGTCGCAGTAAACAACGGCATAGAAATCAGATATATAGGTCTGGTTGAGGGGTAACCTGTTCCATAACTTACGTTTTTAGAAGGAAGGGTTTTTTAATATATTGAAGGAAGGGGACGTATCATTAATGGATGGATTTCATAGAGTTGTTGGAGTGGGAGGACTCATTGTATTTTTATTAATACTAGTAGCCAATTACTTAATAGTATATCTTATAGTTAGTAACGCATTGAAAAATTCAGATTTGAAATTAGAAATCAACAATCTAAAGAATGAAATTAAAGATCTAAAAGAATTATTGAATAAACAACCAATAGAAACACTATCGGATAACAAAGATAATTAAAAAATGATCCGGTAATTTTCTACCGGATCACCAAATTTTCACTTCTGCCGGATGCACAGCATGGAATTCGCATTTCTTAGAAACTCATACGGTACGATACGTTCCTCGGTCAGTAATCCCTCTGCTTTCAGCTCAGCCACCAGCTGATCCAGGTGCTCATATCGGGACCCCGTCAAATCTACCAGCGGAAAAATCCGTACCTCACCCGAGGTGACTCGCAGCAATTCATCAATCGTCTTCTTATGAAAGTCATAGTCCAGTCGGTCGCCATACATAAACAGAAAATGCGCTGACAGCACCAGATCAAACTGTTTATCTTCAAACGGGAGCTCCGGTAGCACAGCAGCGATATACCGTTCCGGTCGCTCCCTCATATCTGCCACACAGTCTTGAAGTGCCTGATGGCGATACTTGCTTAAACCCTGCACATCTTTATAGAAGTCCCAGAGATATAGATCCTTTGCTCTTTCCATCGTTTCCATCGCATGCCCGATATCCTGCAGTCCCTTACGCTCCAGATCATCGATTTGGTGATCATACGCAATATCACACGCGGTAATATGCAGTCCCTGCTGTCTGCCCACAGCTGTAAAAGAACAAGCCCCTGCCGGACAATCAAGAATGTTCAGACCGGTGAGTTGATCCAGTTCAAGATCAAACATCCGCATGTACTCTTCAAACGTACGGCCGATGAACACCACCCGCTCCAGCTCCAGCTTGGTTATCTTCACAGGTTCTTGTACCGCTTCATGCTCACATTCATTCGTTTTTGCTACAAAACACTGCTCTTCCTCATTTCTAGCCACTCCACTCTTCTCAACTCTACTCATCTCAAGCTCACCTCAACTATTAATTTGTCACTAAAGCACAAATGTTTTGTGCCTCCCTAAGCTTATGTTACCATATGATGGAAGTCGTGAAAATATATTATCAAGCGGTGGACCGACTCAAAAAAGCTGCCTAGAAATTAGGCAGCTTTGCTCAATTATGCAAATTTGTTAATCGTTGTTCTTGCTAGGTTTTCTCATCTCTTTATCACTGTAAAAATGAAAGCGTAAGACGCTCATGCATACATGTTATGGCATCTTCAGCATACTAACGCTCTTTCAAAACCTCCGCCAGTCCCTCCACATCCAGCCCGTCCACCGCAAATGCGGTCCGGACCAGCTCTGGTGCCACAAACTCATCATACTTACCGAGATATGGGGCTTCATCCAGATCAAGCAGAGTCGCGGAACCAGAGACTTCGCATTGGCTCAGTTCGGACAGAATCTCATCCATCAGATGACTGGCATCGGTCTTTCCTGCCACAACCATGTAATACGGCTCCATCGGCACGATGGAACGAAGTGCCAGCCGGTCAGCCAGATTGTGCTTCAGCAGACGTTCCAGCGTACGAAACTGCTTACTGCCCGCCCACGGCAAAACAAACATGGAGTCGCCTCCTGCCGGAATGACAACGCTCTTCAACAGCCCGCTTTCCCGGGCCAGACGCCGCGCCCGTTCGAGACGGTTCACGGCTCCCGGTGCCAAGTAAGGGTAGAGCGTGCTGTCAGCCAGCACCTCTCGCATTTTGTGGACGACACGGGTGTGTACGTCACCGCCTGCGCCGAGCCAAAGGGTATCAACCTTGCCCTTCGCAGACTTCACATAAAGAGCTTTATGCTTCGTATCCACTTCCTCCACCTTCCATAACTTTCCGGCCAATGAGAAGCAATAGCCTGGCGGAGGTACGGTGGTGATGGAGCCAATCTCCTCGGAGCCGTTATAGACGACATGCTCTTCATCATCCTTAAAGACGGCATAAAAACGGAAGTTGTTCACGATACGCTCACCCGTTAGCCCGATAATAAGCGGCCCTTCGTCCGTACGCTGGATATGGTCGGTCTGCAACAAATAGTTCAGGAAAATTCGGTATTCATCCGGATCAATGCCGCGAAATGCAGGCAGTGTCAGTACCGCACGTGCCAAATCGGCAGGCTCTGCCTCTCCCATGCTCTTCAAAATGCTCATCGTCTGGTGATACAGAAGACCGATCGGTTTTTCTCTCAACGTAAGCGGCTCTACCCATTTGTCCCGCACATACAGCTCGATGACCGCGATAGCCCGCAGCAGAGTCCACGGCATCCGTGCCGGTAGCTGAGCTTCTTCATCCTCTTCTTCCGGACATAGAAACAACATCTCTGATGTCTGTCCCCGCCGTCCCGACCGGCCAAGACGCTGCACAAAGCTGGAGCAGCTATAAGGCGCTCCGAGCTGAATGACGCGTTCCAGTTCCCCAAGGTCAATGCCGAGCTCCAGCGTAAGTGTGGCGGCGGCGACCGCAGGGCCGGGGCCGCTGCGCAGTGCGGCTTCCGTCTCTTCCCGTAGCAAGGCCGAGATGCTGCCATGATGGACGTGAAATACGTCCGGTTGCTGACGCTTCGCGGCAATCCGGCGCAGCTCCAGTGTTGTCAGCTCCGCGTCGGAACGGGAGTTGGTGAAGACGAGTGCTTTTTTCAGATGGGTATGGTCATATACAAAATCATAATAAGCCTTGTGGGCATGCTCCAGCTGCTCGGCCTGCTTCTCGTCCCGGGCATCCGGGAAGGAGAAGTGCTCCACACTCAGCCGCAGCTTCCGGCCGCCTTGAGGAGACACCACCTCGACGGGATACCGAGTCCCGGCTGCAAGCCATCCCGCTGCCGTCTCATAATCACTGAGCGTCGCAGACAATCCAATTCGCCGTGGCGAGCAGGATGCCATCCGTTCGATCCGCGTCAGCTGGCTCAGCACCTGGATACCCCGGTCCGCGCCCATAAAGGCGTGAACCTCGTCGATGATCACATATCGCAGATCCTGAAACAGCGCCGGTATCGCATTCGGTCGGTTCATAAGCAGCCCTTCGAGCGACTCGGGGGTGATCTGGAGAACGCCGGAAGGCTTTTTCATCAACTTCGTCTTCTCGGCTTGGGACACGTCCCCGTGCCAATGCCATACGGGAACTTCCCCCTCCCGCAGCAGCTCGCGGATTCGCTCAAACTGGTCGTTGATCAGCGCCTTTAATGGGCCGATATACAAAATACCGACAGATGAGGAAGGACGCTCATACAGCTCTGTAAGGGCCGGGAAAAATGCTGCTTCCGTCTTACCCGATGCAGTACCTGAAGCGATGAGCAGATGGTTAGGAGTATCAAACAGAACCCGGCACGCGTCGACCTGCGCTTCACGGAGTGTATCCCATTGTTTCCGGTATATATATTCCTGGATGAAGGGCGCAAGCCTGGAGAACGGGTTTGGGCTCATAACTCAAACTCCGCCAGGAAGTCTTCCATATCATCCGGATCTTTGTCCCCAGACTTAGCCGCAGACTGTGCCGTTATTTCACCCAGCAAATCTTCAAACGTCGTTTCCGGATGCTGATGCAGCGTATGCAGGAGGTCCATAAAGTCCCGTACCACCTCACGGGTTGTCAGCAGTTCCTCGGCACCCAATCGACCCACGGCATTTTGCATGAATGCAATCAGCTGATCATCGGTCAAGACGGCTGCATATTGAAAGTGAAGGGCATGGATATCCCGCAGCTTCTGCAAAAGAATAAGGATTTCCTCGTACGACAGCATGTCCAGCTTCAATATCGGTGAGGTATATGTCTTGAGTCCGCTACTGCCATAACGGCCGTCGATCAAACGAGACCGGAGGGCGTCATAGCTGAACAGCCCGCGCCGCTCATCTTCCACGAACTGAGGTGTGCCACCCATAAAGATACCGAGGTGCTCCGCCTTGCCCTGCATCGTATCGTTAAACATCGTCAGGAGCTTCTCGTAATTGCTCTGACGGGATATCGAATTTGTAATTTTGTAAAGGTTAACGCCCTCGTCGATGAAGAGCAGTAGCCCTTTATAGCCTATGGCCGCCGTAAACTCCGACCACAGCTTGATATAGTCATACCAGCTGTCATCGTCAATGATGACACCAACTCCAAGGTCTTTGCGTGCCTCCGTCTTTGTAGCGTATTCCCCGCGCAGCCAGCGGAGAGCAGCCTGCTTGCGGTCATCGTCACCGAGCTTGTAACTGTTCCAATAAGCAGCGAGCACCTTGGCAAAGTCGAACCCGTGCACCAGGTTCTGCATGCTGCTGGTTACCGCGTAAATCCGCAGCTCCACCTGCTCGTTCAATGCGGCGTCACCGGGGCGTAGCCCGGACTCCTGCATGATCTCTTGCTGGATCGCTGCGATCCACTTCTGCAGGATCATCTCGAGCGCCCCACCGTCCGGGCGTGTGCGTGTGGAGAGATGGGTCATCAGCTCGCGATAAGTGGCCAGTCCCTGGCCCTTCGTACCGACAAGCCGCCGCTCCGGTGATAAATCCGCATCGGCTACAACAAAATCCCGATCCATCGCGTAATTGCGAATAATTTGTAGGAGAAAACTTTTGCCGCTGCCGTACCGTCCGGTAATGAGCTTGAAAGCTGCTCCACCTTCCGCAATATTGTCCATATCACGTAGTATGGCTTCCACTTCCGGCTTGCGGCCTACCGCGATATGCTCAAGCCCCACTCTCGGTACAACCCCTGCTGTTAGCGAGTTGACTAGCGCCGTGGTCAGCCTTTTGGGTATTTTCAATTCATTCATCGTTGATCACCTCGTTAATTGATCAAGCATCGCTATATATTCATCCACGAGGGTTTCCCCGTCGATCAACAGATCGCCGATCGTTTCCATCGCGGCATCATTAATTTCATCTATGAGCAGTGCAGGCATCGAACCAGCCCGTTCAGCTACCGCTTGAAGCATAGCCAGATCAGGGCCGACCTTTAGAGCGTACAGTGCTTCCAGATGTGCTGGTGTCAACTGTTCAGCCAGAACGCGCCATTCACTATCCAGATTCTTTGTGTCCCAGTTTATGGATACATCGGGTAGAGTCGCTGTCGCTGCTAACGGTTCATTAGCCTTACGCTGTTGCGAAGCTAAATGATCGCTAACTGCCTGGGCAGATGCCTGTTCCTCCGCCTCTTCATTTCCAATGCACGCGAGATGGTCTACAAACTCAGTATCCACAACCAGTACTTCCTCCGTGAACAACCCCTTCTTCTCATTCACCGACATCATCGTTGGTGGCTCCAAGATCGAATCATCTGCGACCCTGTCCATTTCAAATATATCCATCTGAATCGGAACATTTCGGGTGTACGACTCTTTTCTCGACGTAGTTCCTAGAATAGGTTCTGAATTCTCTGGCCCATCCACCAGCAGCATATCGCGGACATCGTCCGATTCCTGCTGGATTCGCAGCAGCTTCGCACGGTCAATCTGAACCTCCGGCTGTGCCATCTTCCCTGTCGAATCATTCCCTGTTGGATGAATCTCCTTTTTCAAAAAGCGTGCCACCAGCTTTTCAATCTCAGGATCCACCTCGATTCCACGCAATCTTCCCTTAAACCCGCGCAGCTCCCGCAGCTTATTCTCCATCATCCGGATCAGGTTCGTAATGTAATGACGAAGCGGAGCATGTCCACTGATTGGCAGTGTCATAACCGAAGCCGTACGACCATAAATATCATAATCATATACAGCGCTGCGGAATATATATCTTTCTTGCATCCGCTCGCGGGGCTTAAATATGTCAATGAGACGCTGGCCTTTTGTTTTTCCAAGGTAGGCATCCACAAGAGCGACCACTTTAGGGCCGTAAGTCTTCATGTCCTTACGTCCGCCTTCCTGGTAAAATCGGCTCTTGTTCGGTTCATAGTCCATCAAGTCATTGAGCAAATCCCAGTTCAGCGTAAGCGGCTGGGCGGTAAACCTGCGCAACCACTCCAGCTCCTTCAGCTCACTGGACAAGCTGCGCGGAATACGATTGTAGGTTTCCATTACCGGCATATCCAGCCCATGAATTAACGAAAAATCAAACAGCCACTCCTTCGCATAAGTATCTAGCTTAGGAAATCGCTGCCGATAGGCATTCCACACACTGTCAAGCAGCTGCCAGCCCTGAGCCGGGTTGCTCCAGCCGATCCCGTTGATCAGCTCATACATATATAAAAACAAATAGGATAAGTCCGTATCCGGATAACGGCCCGACCTCACCTCTTCCCGCCAATAGAAGTACCATTTATATTGAGCGGACGACATATTATCGTAGGTAGGCCAATAACTTTTGAAGGGTACAAAAGGATGCTCCGGCTCCACATGCCATGCCAGTTCGCGGGCTCGTATTACAAATTGCTGTTCCCGTGAGTAATAGCGAACACCCTCGCTTGAAGGGATTTCTGTCGAGGGCGGGGATGCATGGGTGACTGCAGCGGTGATGACTGATTGCAGCGGAATATCTACCATATGCAAACGATCCTTATCACCTGAAGGGGATGACTCCGCCTGACTTGAAATCTCTGGTCCATCTGAATCTTTCTCATCCCAAAAGTTTAGATCATCCATCGAAAGCTCGGCTCCTGCACGACCTTCCTGCAGACCACCGAGGTTTCGATTCTGCCGACCTTCAACTGTCCTCGGTTTTCTCGCCGGAATCAGAGTATCCCTCTCTTCGCCGCCCAGTTCAAATTCAGCAAACCGGATGTCGTTGTTACGCACGATGGTATGCCGGACGTTATCTATGTTAATTTCATCTTTTTTCCTGAAATGTTCCATTGATTTGTACCTCCATCACTCCACCAATTATACCATTCACGTCCATTTATAAGGCCGCTCTTTTACAAGTTGTTATCCGGCATCTATACTACATAGTAGAAACAAAACAAGTACGCAATCAATCAAGGAACGTATGTTCCATTCTATCATAGGAAAAGGTGTGCTGTCTGCTGCTCACTACCAAACAGCTTTTCCCTGTTTACAGGCGTACGTATTAAAAATCAAGGCTTCTATTATTTACCTTATGGAGCCAGGGCACGAAAGGAATTTTATCCATGAACAAATGGCTGAAAACAATTCTGTATCTTGTCGGCGCAGCCGTGTTGACCCGGTTTATACCATTCTCCTCCTGGTTCCGCATTATGGACACCATGATTCATGAGCTAGGACACGCGGTCGCTACACTATTGCTGTCAGGACGTGTGCTCAGTATTGAGTTAAATCCGGATCACAGCGGTACGACCTATTCCGTCCTTGCTTCCGGATGGAGAACGATTGCGGTATCCCTTTCCGGCTACATTTCCGCTTCTTTATTCTCCGTTCTGATGTTCTATGGTTATGCCAAGCGGAAGCAAGGAGAAGGACTGCTGGTGATCTCAGGGATTGCCATGCTCATGATCCTTTTATTCGTACGTAACGGATATGGTGTGTGGTGGCTTAGCATCTTTATTGTGATCACTTTGGTATTCTATTTCCTCGGCACACGCATCCGGAACGCGTACTTTCTACTGCTCGCCTTCCTCTCGTTGGAGGAATCCGTCATGGGCCCGTTTTCACTCCTGCTGTATGCCATCCGTCAGCCGAGCCGGGCCGGCGATGCTGCGAACTTAGCGAACACAACCATTGTGCCCGCGTTGATATGGGCATTGTTGTTTCTGGTGTTTGCTTTATGGTGCGCCAAGCTTGCCCTGCAAGTGTTCTGGCGCAAGCGTCCGGCGCCGAGCCACGCTCAATCGTAAGGTAACAATAAGATTACTTGGCCTCGTTCCTCTATCTGGCTTCTACCATCTTTGCCCTGATACTTTTAATGTTCCGAAGTCGTCTGAAATAAGCACAAGAATAGTTTTATTTTATAGAAGAATTACTCACCGCCCCATAAATAAGGGGCGGTTTTTTTGTAAAACACGAACATAAAATAAATAAAAATGATCTAACGTTCGGATTTTACGTTGACAATCGCGCGTAATGCTTATACAATGTGTGTGTAGATAACCTAATACACCATGTTTTTCGTATAATCCCGGGAATTGGCCCGAGAGTTTCTACAGATCACCGTAAATGATCTGGCTACGAAGAAGAAGAATTTCCTCATGAATCCATCAGGGATTTGTTTTGCACGCTTTGCCTGTCCATCATCCGAATGCAACGAAGGATGAGAACTTGTTACACCCATACACGGACAGAGCAAGAAGGGAATACCTACTTTTTCCACGCCAGAACTCGGGAAATCTTCCTGAGTTCTTTTTATCGTGACAAAGTAAATTTAGAGAGGTTATTACAAGCGTAGAGCTTCTTCAGAATTAAGGAGAACGATTCGATTGTAAAATGTTTCAACTTAGACTTACAACAGGGGGAACTATTTTTATGAAAAAATTAAAGTTAACACTTGCACTCGTACTATCGATGGGAACATTGCTGACCGCTTGCTCCGGCGGAGACAAAGCAGCTGAAGGCGGCAAAGAAGCACCGACAGAACTGGTCATCTCGACATGGGGCTTTGCGGAAGATCAACTAAAGAAAAATTTATACGAGCCATTCGAGAAACAATATAACGTTAAAATCGTCACCGAGATCGGAAATAACACCGATCGCTTGAACAAAATTCGCCAAGGCAGCTCAAAGGTAGACATCCTCTACTTGTCCGACTACTATGCGCTGCAAGCGGCTGAGGAAGGCTTGCTCGAGAAGATCGATCGGAAGAACATTCCGAACATCGATAAGCTGTATGATATTGCGAAGGCTCCAACCGGAGAGGATTATGGCCCAGCTCATACCGTCGCCCAGTTCGGTCTGGCCGTGAACAGCGATGACGTGAAGACGCCGGTAGAATCGTGGAGTGACCTGTGGAAGGCTGAATTCAAGAATAAAATCGCGCTTCCGAACATTACGATTACGACAGGCCCGATGATGATGGATTTCGCAGCGAAAGTCGGAGGCGGCCAGGATATGGATACCGAAGCGGCTTTTAAAGCGATCAAAGAAATCAATCCGGGTGTTGTCAAATACTATTCCAAATCCGCGGATCTCGTGAACATGTTTGCGCAAGGCGAAATCGTAGCTGCTCCGATCCAGGATACGTTCTTCGGCAGCTTGAAGGAAGCATTGCCATCCGCACAATATATCACACCTAAAGAAGGCGCTTATGCGCTTATGAATACAGTCAACATCGTCAAAGGTTCGAAAAACAAAGAATTGGCGGAAAAATTCATCAACTGGCATTTGAGCCAAGAAGTGCAAGAGGCGAACGCTAAAGATCGTATCGACTCCCCAACGAACAAAGAAGTGAAATTGACAGCGGAAGAAGCTGAAGGTCTTACTTATGGCGCAGATGTCGTTGAGAACTTGAAGATCCTTGATTTGAACCAGGTAAACAAGCAAATGAGCGGTTGGATTGACCGCTGGAACCGTGAAATCGAGTAAAGTCCAGAAATAATGAAAGTTCGAACAGAATTTTTTTGAACTTTATCTAAAGGAGGAGGGCTGTCGTTTATCGCACCCTCCCTTTTTATTCTCACCAACAGGCAGGAGGCTTAACATGATGCTTACAGATACCGCTCCTGTACAGCGAAAGCCCGTTATTATAGATGTTGATACGGGCGTGGATGATGCATTGGCACTGGCGCTTGTATGGAAATGTAAACAACTGGAGCTTGTAGGCGTGACGACGGTTAATGGCAACGTCTCGCTCGCGCAGTCGACGTTAAATACCCGGAAAGTGTTGCACATGCTGCAGCAATTGGATAGAAACGGCCGGGGTTCAGATACTGGGGGAAGCGAAACCGTTTATGACACGGAGGCTAATTCTTGCCCAAGCGGCGTATCCACCTGGACGGTTCCCATCGTCCCGGGTGCGAACGAGCCCTTGATGCGCCCGACGTTCTTTGAGCATGCGGTGCATGGCAACGACGGGTTGGGCGGCGCGCTATCTGATATGGAACCGCCTGAGCTAGAACCCGATCAGAAGCATGCAGCTCAGTTCATCATCGAACAAGCGAAGAAGCGCCCTGGTGAACTGACGCTCATTATGACCGCACCGCTTACAAATCTGGCAATCGCGCTTCGTGCTTGCCCCGAGCTGCCACAGCTCGTCAAGCGTGTCATCGTAATGGGAGGCGCCTTGCAGACATACGGCAATGTAACGCCTGTGGCGGAATACAACATATACGTTGATCCGGAAGCAGCCAAGATTGTACTTCACGCTGGCTTCGATCTGACGCTAGTTGGACTGGATGTGACACGTCAGGCGCTGCTGCGGCCGGAGCATTTACAGAAGCTCGATAACACGCCGCTTGGCAGCTTCGTTCGTACCTGCACCGAACAGTATATGGAGCGCTACCGCATGCGCAACGGAGTTGAGGCGTGCGCCATGCATGATCCACTTGCAGCCTACGTGGCTATAGACGATAGCATCATGAAGACATGCCGGTATTATGTTGATGTCGAGACAAGAAGCGATCTGTGCGACGGGCAGACCGTCTGTGACGTACAACATCGCCTCGGCCAAGAGCCGAATGTAAATGTTTGTGTAGAAGTAGATGGAGACACGTTCATGGAACGCTTTATCTCCATACTGCAAGCTTAGACACCATGAGAAACAGGAGACGTAACCGATGAAAAAACCATTCGTATGGCTACTGCTGCCAGGACTATTGTTTTTGACTGTGTTCATGGTCATCCCCATCTTTATGACGATTGGATCCACCTTCTTCCGTGAAGGCCAATTTACAATCGAAGGTTATATCAAGCTGCTCAGCGATCCGTTCATGCTAAAAATATTAGGAACAACATTGCAGGTCAGTACCATCACCACAATTGCCTGCATTTTGATCGGATTTCCGGTCGCCTATTATATTTCGAAGCAGAAGGCACGCACGAAAGGAATCTTGCTGGCCTTGGCTATTTTCCCGCTCATGACGAGCGCCATCGTACGTTCCTTTAGCTGGATGGTCATTCTCGGCAAGAATGGACTCGTAAATCAGCTGCTGACCAGTATAGGACTTATTGATGAACCAATGAAAATATTGTACACCCCGACTTCGATGATGATCGGTCTTATTCATCTGTTCTTGCCGCTTATGATCATTTCGCTCGTAGGCGTTATGGAGAACATTGATCGCGACTTGTTAAATGCTTCATCCAGCCTTGGTGCATCCCGAATGAAAGGATTCATGACGATCATTGTACCGCTATGTGTACCGGGACTCATCGTCGGCAGTATCCTCGTATTCGTAGGCAGCCTGACGGCATATACAACACCGCAATTGCTGGGTGGCAAGCAGCGTGTAGTCGCAACGTTCCTATATCAGAATGCAATGACGCTCAATGATTGGGACATGGCATCGATTATTGCGACCGTTATGATTGTCGTCACCTTTATCATTATCGGGCTCATGAATCAACTTGCTCGCAAATTGAATCCGAAGGGATAACGGGGGTTAACTTCTTATGAAACAACAACATCGCGGACTTGCCGTATTTACGATATTGGCGTATATCTTTTTGCTAGGGCCGCTTTTTATCATTATGGCGACATCTTTCGGGGAAGGCTCAGTTCTAAAGTTCCCACCGGAAGGCTTTTCGCTGAAGTGGTACCAGAATATTTTTGAAGTTGAAATGTTTTTAACCACGTTCAAAGTTACGATTATCGTAGCGCTTGTCGGCAATCTGATTGCGCTGCTGCTCGGCGTCCCTGCTGCTTATGCGTTAAGTCGCTATCAATTCAAGGGTAAGGGACTGCTCAACTCGATCTTTATATCACCGATTCTAATTCCCGGTGTCGTGCTTGGATTTACGATGCTCAAATATTTAGTCGTTCGATTCCATCTGCCCGTATATACCAGCTTGCTCATCGGACATATCGTGCTCATGATGCCGTTCATTATTCGGGTTATTGGGTCGAGTTTATCAAACTTCGATTATTCGGTCGAAGAGGCATCTATGAGCTTGGGCGCTAGTCGATTGAAGACATTCTTTACGGTCGTGCTGCCGAATATTCGCTCGGGTCTCATTGCTGGTGTGCTGCTCGCGTTCCTGGAATCGTTCAACAATGTGGATATATCCGTGTTTATGACGGGCCCAGGGGTAAGTACGCTGCCGATTCAAATGCTTACCTATGTTGAGAACTATTTCGATCCGACGATCGCAGCGATTTCCGTGCTGCTTATGATGATAACGGCATTGCTTATGTTCTCGATTGAACGCTTAATGGGACTCTCCTACTTTACGAAAAATAACTAGCATACATCGGAGGCCAACGATAATGGAATTGCTATCCCTTCAAAATATATCGGTTGCATATGAGAAGAACCTGATTCTTAAAGACTTTAACTTGAGCTTGAACGAAGGAGAACTGATCTCTCTGCTCGGGCCTTCTGGCTGCGGCAAAACAACAACACTTCGTCTTATCGCCGGATTTCTGGAAGCGAAGGACGGCAAATTCCTTTTCCAAGGGAAAGACTACACGCGGGTTCCGGTCAACAAGCGTAACTTCGGATTTGTATTCCAGAGCTATGCGCTCTTCCCACACATGAATGTGTACGATAATGTCGCTTATGGATTGAAGCTGCGTAAGGTGGACAAGTCAGCCATCGCTAAGCGTGTGCATGAGATGCTTGAGGTTGTCGATTTAAAAGGATTCGAGAAGCGATTCCCTGGTGAATTGTCAGGCGGTCAGCGTCAGCGTGTCGCGATTGCCCGCTCACTCGTCATTCAACCGGATCTGCTGCTGTTCGACGAACCGCTCAGCAATTTGGATGCGAACTTGCGAGTTAATATGCGGGTTGAAATTCGCCGCATTCAGAAGCAGCTTGGCATTACGAGTGTATATGTATCCCATGACCAGGAGGAGTGCTTCTCGATTTCAGACAAGGTCGCTATTATGAACAAAGGCGTAATCGAGCAACTAGACGCCCCTGCGAACATTTACAAGTACCCTGCAACCGAGTTTGTTGCCCGGTTCATTGGCTTTAACAACTTTATTGATATCGGCGAAATGCATGATGACGGCGGCGTTATTACGCTCCAAGGCGCACAAGGCACACAATTGCAAGTTATCCACCGCTCTGGATATCCGCTGACGGATTCCATGAAAGGTGCGATTCGTCCGGACGACCTTATGGTAGCAATAGACAGCGAGTGTACAGCAGGGATCGGCGGCTTGACTGCAGAGGATGTCGCAGCAGGTCGAAACCTCATTGCCGGACAAGTCAAAATCAGCACATTCCTCGGTCGGAGCTATCAATATGTTGTGGACACGGCGCTTGGCGAATTCACGGTGAACCGGGAAATGGAGATGCCATTTGAGCGCGGCACTGCCGTGAAGCTGGTATTGCCGAAAGAGAAGGTTGTCCTGGTGAGAAGCTCGAAGTAGGAATACGTTCCAGCGCGGATTTTTGAACAACCTCTTAGGAGACCAACGAAGGACAACGAGGAGTGAAGTGCCATGAAGATAGATTTGTTGGTAACAAACGTCAACGTATATAACGTATATTTAAAACGATTCATCACAGGCAATGCAGCGATTAAAGACGGGAAATTCCTCTACATCGGTGCCCGTGGAACGGAGACTTTCGAGGCGGCTGAAGTCATCGATGGAGCTGGGAAATATATGGTTCCAGGGCTTGTCGATATTCATCTTCATATCGAAAGCACGATGGTAACGCCAAAAACGTTCTCACATGGACTGATCAAAAATGGGGTGACGACCATTGTATCCGAACCCCATGAGATGGCCAATGTATTCGGCGTGGAAGGCGTTAAGGAAATGATTCATGCCAGCGAAGGCTGCACTGCGGACATCTTATATGCCATTCCGAGCTCTGTCCCGGCAACGCCGCTTGAGACGACAGGCGGTGAAATCGATCTTGTCGATATTGATGAGCTGCTGCAGGACGAACGGGTTATCTGCTTGGGCGAAATAATGAACTCGGTTGATGTGCTGCGTGATCCGGAATGCAAAACGAATCGCATTTTGAATCATGTTCGAACAAATTATCCACAGCTCGTTATTGAAGGACACACACCGAAGAAGCTGGTCGATCTGGAACTGGCGCGCTTCATGTTCGCAGGTGTCGATTCAGATCATACGGAGCAGGCCGTGGATAGTATGCGCGATCGGCTGGCAAACGGCATGTTCCTCGAAATTCAAGAGAAGTCAATGACGCCGGATATTATGAATGTGCTCATTCATGAAGACGTTGCGGAGTTATTCTGCTTCATAACAGACGACGTAATGGCGGACACATTTGTGCAGAACGGGCATTTGAATCATCTTGTTAAAAAGGCGATTTCGATGGGCATGGCACCGGAGCGTGCGATCTATGCGGCAACCTATACACCAGCGAGACGGATGCGTCTCTACGACCGTGGTGCGATTGCGCCGAATAAGGTCGCGGACTTCGTTCTGCTTAGCGATATCGAACAATTTCAGATTGAGGCGGTATTTAAGCATGGTCGCCTAGCCTATGAAGCCGGGGCCGCTTATGAACAAGAGCGCGGTGAGCGTCAATTTCCGCCGCATTTCTACAAGAGCGTGCAGCTTGCTGCACTTACAGGAGATGACTTCCGCGTTGCTGTAGAGGCGGCGGATGGCGAGCATACCTGCCGTGTCATGGAAGTCATAAACGGAACGACAAACACGAATGAACTACATGAGCAGGTACGTGTGGAGAACGGCGTTCTAAACTGGCAGGACAGTTCGTATGGCTTAATTGCCACCTTTGAACGGTATGGCAAAAACGGCAATCGTGCTTACGGGCTTATTACAGGGAACACGATCAAGCACGGAGCGATTGCAACGACATATTCTCATGACAATCATAATCTGCTAGTCGTTGGACACTCGCCAGAAGATATGGCGCTTGCATCCAATACGGTAATTGCTGATCAGGGCGGCTTCTGTGTCGTAAAAGATGGCAAAGTACTCGCTCACATCCCGCTGCCTGTTGGAGGCATCTTGTCAGAGGAATCATTCGAGGAGTTCGGTCAAGCTGTAAAGCAGCTTCGCGAGGCGATGGAGTCTCTCGGCTACGAGCACTATAATCCGATTATGTCGCTGTGCACGCATTCCTTGCCGGTTAGCCCGGCGCTGAAGCTGACTGACCTGGGCCTGATTGATGTCCACTCCGGACAAGTTGTACCTCTTATTGTAGGGACGGATTAAATCCTACTGGGTGATTGTGCCCCAACATACTCCCCGCCCACACAAAAGCCCAGCTCATGCTACCGCATCGAGCTGGGCTTCTTTGCGCTTCCATGAGACGCTAACAAGGGAGCTGCACACCTTCTTCAATGGCACAGGTGCGTGTATCGTCGGAGGAGCAACGCGTTCGCCTTTAAAATCGGGAAACCTCCCTAACCTAATCATTCATAGTTTCCCGATTTTAACAGCGACCGGAGACGATACACGCACCGCCCCCCAGCTCCATAAGCCAAGTGTGCAGCCACACTCCAAGCTACCTCATGATAACGCAAAAAAGACCAGCTCCATAAAGCAGGAGCTGGTCTTTTCACATATTATTACTTCTTCAAGTTGTAGAACGACTTCAAGCCGTTGTATTGAGCCAATTCACCCAATTGATCTTCGATGCGAAGCAATTGGTTGTATTTCGCAACACGGTCAGTACGGGAAGGAGCACCTGTTTTGATCTGACCAGCGTTTGTAGCAACCGCGATGTCAGCAATAGTGCTGTCTTCGGATTCACCGGAACGGTGGGAGATAACTGCTGTGTAACCAGCACGTTTTGCCATTTCGATCGCATCAAATGTTTCAGTCAGCGTACCGATTTGGTTAACTTTGATCAGGATGGAGTTACCAATATTTTCGTTGATACCTCTTTCCAGACGCTCTGTGTTCGTAACGAACAAGTCGTCACCAACGAGTTGAATTTTGTTGCCCAATTTCTCAGTGAGCAATTTCCAACCTTCCCAATCGTCCTCGGAACATCCGTCTTCGATGGTGATGATTGGGTATTTATCAACCCAAGAAGCGAGCAAGTCAACGAATTCTGCAGGGGCATAGGACTTGCCTTCGCCTTCCAGAACATACTTGCCATCTTTGAAGAACTCAGTGGAAGCAACGTCCATACCGAGGAATACGTCTTCGCCTGGCTTGTAGCCGGCTTTCTCGATAGCTTCGATGATGGAAGACAATGCATCTTCGTTGGATGTGAAGTTAGGAGCAAAACCGCCTTCGTCACCAACTGCAGTGTTCAGGCCTTTGCCTTTAAGTACGGATTTCAGGTTGTGGAAGATTTCAGCACCCATACGAAGTGCTTCTTTGAAGCTTGGTGCGCCAACAGGCAGTACCATGAACTCTTGAACGTCAACGTTGTTGTCAGCGTGTGCGCCACCGTTAACGATGTTCATCATAGGTACTGGAAGCTGTTTCGCATTGAATCCGCCGAGGTAAACATACAGCGGAAGATCCAGAGCTTCAGCAGCTGCACGAGCAACAGCCATGGATACAGCCAGGATAGCGTTAGCGCCCAGCTTGCCTTTGTTCGGAGTTCCGTCCAAAGTGATCATCAGCTTGTCGATGCCGAGTTGATCCAAAGCGTCCATTCCAATTACTTCTGGAGCGATAATTTCATTTACGTTCTCAACAGCTTTCAGAACGCCTTTGCCCAGGTAACGGGATTTGTCGTCGTCGCGAAGTTCAACCGCTTCGTGAACACCAGTGGAAGCACCAGATGGAACGATAGCGCGTCCGATTGCACCGGATTCCAGATATACTTCAACTTCTACAGTCGGGTTACCACGGGAGTCAAGGACTTCGCGTGCGTATACGTCGGAAATAATAGTCATAGATAGAGTCTCCTTTTAATGTGATTTATTTTAAAGTCATTCGATTAATCTATTTGCGGGCTGCAATCATAGATGTTCCGGTCATTTCTTCCGGCTTCTCAAGCTGCATCAGATCCAAAATAGTCGGTGCGATATCAGCAAGAATACCGCCTTCACGCAGGGTTACGTTCTCGTCTGTGACGATAAACGGAACCGGGTTCGTTGTATGAGCTGTAAATGGCCGTCCGTTCTCATCGAATACCATATCTGCGTTGCCATGGTCAGCTGTAATGAGGACAACGCCGCCTTTAGCAAGGACAGCATCCACCACTTTGCCGACACATTCGTCTGTAACTTCAACTGCTTTGATTGTTGGTTCCAACATGCCGGAATGGCCTACCATGTCGGGGTTTGCAAAGTTCAGGATAATCGCATCGTGTTTATCCGCTTCGATCTCCTTCACACAAGCATCCGCCACTTCATAAGCGCTCATCTCTGGCTGTAGGTCATACGTGGCCACCTTCGGCGAATTAATCAGCACGCGTGTCTCGCCCGGAAGCTCAACATCACGACCGCCGCTGAAGAAAAACGTGACGTGTGGGTATTTCTCCGTCTCTGCAATACGCAGCTGCTTCTTGTTGTTCTGCACCAGCACTTCACCCAGCGTATTGTCGAGGTTCTTCGGCTTGTACGCAACAAAGCCCTCTACCGTTTCGCTAAACAAGGTCAAGCAGACAAAATGCAAATCTTGCGGAAACTTAGGTCCACGGTCAAATCCACGGAAATCCTTGTTCGTAAATACCTGGGACAGCTGGATCGCACGGTCTGGGCGGTAGTTCAAGAAGATTACAGAATCTCCGCTTTCCACCAGGCTCACCGGATTGCCCTGATCATCTACGATGACAGTTGGCTCTACGAATTCATCATAGACCGATTTCTCGTAAGATTCATTGATCGCTTTCAGTGGATCAGTGTATTTCGGGCCTTCGCCGTACACCATCGCACGGTAAGCTTTCTCTACGCGGTCCCAACGTTTGTCACGGTCCATCGCATAGTAGCGTCCCGATACGGTGGCGATTTTGCCAACGCCGACTTCCTCGATCTTAGCGATCAAGTCTTTAATAAACTGCTTACCACTGTCCGGTGCCACGTCACGACCATCCATGAAGCCGTGGATGTATACTTCGTGCATACCTTCCTTCTTGGCAAGGTCCAGCATAGCGAACATATGCTCAATATGGCTGTGAACACCGCCATCGGATACGAGGCCGTACAGATGCAGTTTCTTGTTGTTTTTCTTAGCGGAACGGATTGCTTCTACGAGGGTTTCATTCTCAAAAAATTCACCTTCGCGAATCGACTTCGTAATCCGAGTTAAGTCTTGATAAACGATCCGTCCAGCTCCGATGTTCAGGTGACCCACTTCAGAGTTACCCATCTGTCCTGCCGGAAGGCCTACCGCTTCACCACAAGCCGTCAGCGTTGTATTCGGGTACTGCTTCAAATAACGATCATAGTTTGGCTTGTTAGCTTGGGAGACCGCATTACCTTCAGTGGTATTGCGCAGCCCGAATCCGTCCATGATGATCAGTGCTACGGGTTTTGGTGCTGACATCTTATTTCGCCCCCTCAACGAGCTGGATGAAAGAGGCTGGCTGCAAGCTGGCTCCTCCAACGAGCGCGCCGTCAATGTCGCTTTGACCCATATACTCAGTTACATTCTCAGGTTTCACACTGCCACCGTATTGAATGCGCACCTGAGCGGCCACATCTTCACCGTACATTCCTTTCACAAGGTCACGGATGTAAGAGATTACTTCGTTAGCATCCTGTGCTGTGGAGGATTTACCTGTTCCAATCGCCCAGATCGGTTCGTAAGCAATCACAACATGAACAGCCTGATCCGCAGGAATTCCTGCAAAAGCTGCTTCCGTCTGTACTTTGCATACGTTCTTCGTTTGGCCAGCTTCACGCTCTTCGAGCTTCTCGCCGACACATACGATCGGAAGAAGACGGTGACGGAAAGCCGCATGGACTTTTTTGTTCACAATCTCATCCGTTTCGCCGAAATATTGACGGCGCTCCGAATGTCCGATAATGACATAGTCTACGCCCAGATCCTGCAGCATGACACCACTGATTTCGCCGGTAAATGCGCCATTTTCCTCAAAATGCAGATTTTGTGCGCCAATCTTGATGTTCGTGCCTTTAGCAGCTTCAACAAGCGCAGGAAGGTTCGTAAACGGCGCGCAGATCACACTTTCCACGCCCTCGACTTCCGCTTTGCCTTTTACCTCTTCAAAGAATGCTTTGGCTTCCGGAACAGTTTTGAACATTTTCCAGTTGCCGGCTATGATAGGTGTTCTCACACGATTCACTCCTTTACTCTTACTCCCCCCATATTATGGGGGACCCGCTTCTTTGCGATAGCTTACTCTATACAAGTAGAAACGACTTCGGCGTCCTTTTCAAAGGGCGACGGCGTTTCTTCGAGAAATACTACTTATCGTTCAGTGCCACAACACCAGGAAGCTCTTTACCTTCCATAAACTCAAGAGATGCGCCGCCGCCTGTAGAGATGTGGTCCATCTTGTCAGCCAAGTGGAACTTCTCTGCAGCTGCTGCGGAATCACCGCCACCGATAATCGTGTAAGCTTCTGTGTCTGCACAAGCTTGAGCTACTTCACGAGTACCGTTCGAGAACGGTTCGATTTCGAATACGCCCATAGGCCCGTTCCATACAACCAGCTTCGAGTTTTTGATAACCTCTGCATATTTCGCACGTGTTTTCGGTCCGATGTCTACGCCTTCCCAATCTGCAGGAATGCCGTCGATATCAACAATATTCGTGTTGGCATCGGCACTGAAATCATCCGAAACAACAATGTCTTCCGGGAGGTAGAAGTTCTTGCCCAATTCTTTTGCTTTCTCGATAAAGCCCAGTGCGGTATCCAGTTTGGAATCATCGCAGAGGGATTGACCGATTTCATGGCCTTGAGCTTTGAAGAACGTGTAAGCAAGTCCACCGCCGATAATGACGTTGTCAGCCAGCGTAAGCAGGTTGTTGATCACATCGATTTTGTCTTTAACCTTCGAGCCGCCAATAATCGCGGTAAATGGACGATCCGGGTTGGAAAGGGCTTTGCTCAATACAGACAGCTCTTTCTCCATCAGCAAGCCGGATACAGCCGGAAGAAGATGCGCAATTCCTTCAGTCGATGCATGTGCACGGTGTGCTGCACCAAAAGCGTCATTGACGAACAGATCTGCAAGCTCAGCGAACTGCTTCGCAAGCTCCGGATCATTCTTCTCTTCACCAGGATAGAAACGAACGTTTTCAAGCACAAGAACGTCGCCGTCCTTCATGTTAGCAATTTGTGCTTTTACTGCATCCCCAACCGCTTCATCTGCTTTCGCTACCGGTTTGCCAAGAAGCTCGGACAAACGTTCGCTAGCAGGTGTCAAACGCATGGAATCTACTACTTGACCTTTCGGACGTCCCATATGGCTAGCCAAAATAACTTTAGCGCCTTTTTCCACCAAATATTTAATGGTCGGCAGGGTTTCACGAATCCGAGTATCATCGGTAATCTTTCCATCCTCGAGGGGTACATTGAAATCGACGCGGACAAACACCCGTTTGCCGCTTACTTCCACATCACGTACACTTTTCTTGTTCATCTCCACGTTCCTCCTAAGAAACTATTCTCCTCGCCGACAGCAGGCTGCTCTCGTTCTCTCTCTATGTTTAGAGTCCGGTTTTATCTATTCTTCCCAGTACTCTGGCATGAAAACATGAAAATATATAAATCAGAAAACCAAAGAGGAGCGCCACAGGGAACCCCTCTTCGATTTATGGTTTAGATCAGATATTACAGACCTTTGCTTGCGATGTAAGCAGCGAGGTCAACGACACGGTTGGAATAGCCCCACTCGTTGTCATACCAAGAAACGACTTTCACCATGTTGTCACCTACAACCATAGTGGACAGGGAGTCGATAGTGGAAGAAGCTGGATCTGTATTGTAGTCGCTGGATACAAGCGGCTCTTCGGAGTAGTTCATGATACCTTTCAAAGGACCGTTAGCAGCTGCTTTCAGAGCGTTGTTAACGTCTTCTCTAGTAACGTTTTTGGATGTTTCAATTACGAGGTCCGTTACGGAAACGTTCTTCGTAGGTACACGCATAGCCATACCATTCAATTTGCCTTTCAGTTGTGGCAGAACCAAGCTAACCGCTTTAGCTGCGCCAGTTGTGGAAGGAATGATGTTCTCAGCTGCTGCACGAGCACGACGAAGGTCTTTGTGTGGCAGGTCGAGTACTTGCTGGTCATTCGTGTAAGAGTGAACAGTAGTCATCATACCTTTTACGATACCAAAGTTTTCGTCCAGAACTTTTGCAAATGGAGCCAAGCAGTTCGTTGTGCAAGAAGCGTTGGAGATTACAGTGTGGTTAGCTGGATCGTATTTATCTTCGTTAACGCCCATAACGATTGTGATATCTTCGTTAGTAGCAGGAGCGGAGATAATAACTTTCTTAGCGCCGCCCTTCAGGTGAGCTTCAGCTTTATCTTTAGCTGTGAAGATACCTGTAGATTCAACAACGATTTCAACACCGTGTTGTCCCCAAGGCAAGTTTTCTGGGTTACGCTCTGCAAATACTTTGATTTCGCGGCCGTTAACTACGATTGCGCCTTCTTTAGCTTCAACAGTAGCATTGAGCTTGCCGTGAGTTGTGTCATATTTCAAAAGGTGTGCCAGCGTGCTTACGTCTGTCAAATCGTTGATTGCTACGATTTCAACCTCGCTGCTGTCGAGCGCTGCGCGGAACACGTTACGTCCAATACGTCCAAAACCGTTAATACCTACTTTAACCATGAGTATTTCCCTCCATATAGTGAAAGTTTTTATTTATTCAAGACAGACCGTGAGGTCCGTCAAGACAACAAAGTTAGTAAAAATGCTTTATGTTTGAGCTCTTACTGCTCCGCCGTTTGATCCAACCGCTTCTCAATTTCTAGCGCTGCGGCCTCATCGATAACAAGAATATCCTCGTGTCCGAATTTCAATACGGCGTGAATAGCTCTGGCCTTGCTGCGTCCACCTGCGATTCCGATAATCGTCTCTGTACGCATAATGTCCTCAAGCCGCAGCCCAAGGGTAAGCATTTTGTGGACGACCGTACCTTCTTCACTGAAATAGTAGCCAAAGGATTCGGCAATGGCTCCTTCCGCTTTCAAGTCCTGAATCGATTTCTCGTCAAGCTTCCGGCGATGAGCCATCTCCATAGCATCTCCGATGCCATGAACAATCACACATGATCTTCGTATAACATCCACAATTTCTTGGATATGCTGATCTTGGACAAGTGACTGATAAGCATCGTCACTCAGCAGGTCAGGTACATGCAGTAGCCGATATTCGGCTCCCACCTTCTTGGCCATCTTGGATGCGATGGTATTCGCTTGAATCTCCATGCTCTCACCCAAGCCACCTCTTGCGGGTACGAACCACGAACCTTTCAAAGGACCGACCGACGACGGTGTCATCTGCTCCGCCACTTCGGCGAGCGTCGATCCACCTGTTACCGCGATAATGTCTCCGTTGTCGACAAAGCACAGAAGCGCTCTTGCTCCAGCTCTGCCAAGCTCACGTTTCACATCGGTTGAAGACTCACTGTCACCCGGGACAATAACCACTTTGCGTAGCCCATAAGCCTCGCGGATTTTTTCTTCCAGGTCAGCTAATCCGAACAGGTCCTTCATCACCGGCTCGAGCTGCTCCAGCAAGTTCGTTCCGGCACTGCTGACCCTCATCCCAAGCGTCTCAATCTCGATCAACCCCTGTGCTTTCAAGAGGTCCGTTTCGGCCCTCAGCACACGTTCGGTCATTGCCAGCGATGCTGCAAGTGTCCTGCGCCCAACAATTCCGGATAGCTTGATCTGATGAAGGATCGTATACCTTCGTTTGAGAGTGTCCATGAGATCGGGCAGAAGCTGCTCTTGTATTTCTAATAAATTACGCATGCTTTCCACTCCTGCAACTTCGTCTTGGATCTCCTTCTCTATGGTCGCAAAATGTCCCAGTCAAACGTTTTGAGTCCCACCTTTATTCTACTCAATATTTATGATGGTTGCAAGTGTTCCGAATGTATATTTCTCAGCCTCGGCCATTCTTATGCACCATATTCCCTCTGCCGATCCTGACAGGGTGAAACGGCTATCATTACCAGCGATTCTTTATTCTCGTATATGTGCAGGAATCGGCCTGCATGTATCTATCCGATCACCGGAAATGATTGGGCTGCGGCATGATTCGGACCGGTTCTCTAAGCCTGTACCACCCAGTTTCTTGTGAAATGCTTGGCGCGCGCTTTGCCATTGGCATGGTGCATCGAATGCGGAAGAAGACGGACAGGCCCCGTATCCTTCCGGAGCGGGGCTTCATTAGTGCCTGATTAATCAGCTTCCGTATAGGTGCGGCTGCGGAAGAACAGGGCGAGCGTGCCCGGACCAGAATGGGCGCCGATGGCGCAGCCGATCGAGCCGGTCATGATGTTATGCATCCCGAACCGTTCGCTTATGATTTGCTTCAGCATCTCCATCGCTTCCACGTCGTCGCCGTGGGCGATGCCGATCAGTTGATCCTTGTCTTCCAGATTGGCGCGCTGCTCCAGTAGGTCGGCCAGCCGCTGAATCGACTTCTTCCTTCCTCTGACCTTATCTACAGGAATAAGCTTTCCATCCTCCACATGCAGTACCGGCTTAATGTTCAGCAAGCCCCCGATAACGACGGAGGATTTGCTTACCCGGCCCCCGCGGTACAAGTATTCCAGATCATCCACGGTGAATACATGTTCCAGCCCCGCGGCCAAAGCGCGCACCTTGGAGACGAGACGCTCGCGGGACACCCCCTCGGCCGCCCAGCGCGCCGCTTGTTCGACGACGAGGCCGAAGCCCAAGGAGGCGCATTTGGAATCGATGATATCTATCGCTGCGTCAGGATAATCCTCCTTCACCATATCGAGCATCATCCGTGAGGATGCGTATGTACCCGATAACTCGGAAGAGAATGCAATGTAGATCGCCTCTTCGCCGGATTCTGCGATGGCTGTGAATATCTGCTGGAACCGCTCCATCGGAACTTGGGACGTTTTGTACACCAGACCCTGGCGCATACCATCGAACATTTGCTTCGGTTGTATAGTAACGCCGTCCTCGTATTGATTCTGATCCTGAGTTACGATTATCGGCAGCCCTGTGATGTTCAGCTCCTCCAGAACGGACCGGGGAAGATCGATCGCGCTGTCAGCAAGGACACGAACCTGATTCATGAGCATACCTCTCCTTAACCATTTTTTCTTTTATCATAACATGTCTTGGCCGGAGCGCGGAGCATGAAGAATGTAAGGAGAGAGAGAGCATGGTGAAAAATAACGGGGAAAATCGCTGTGGAAGCTGTCGGCGAAGGGAGATAATGTTTGCTTCGGGCTCATTCCGAGCCCGAAGCGGTCCCCCTATTCCTAACTCCATCCATAGGGGGACCTTGTTCAACAATATGCAATGCAATGCCGCATTCGATTACTGTACCGCTTTGGCAATCGAACGGAAGGCGAGCATCGTCTCATATTCATTTTCCAAAAAGTTCGGGTCCGTGCTCGTCTTGACGATGACGACCCCTGCTTGCTGATCGACATAAATATACTGCCCCCAAATGCCGATGGCGCTGAATTCCGTTCCATCGCTTCCAAGCGGAATCCACCATTGATATTGATAACCGAACTCCGGAGTCGCGTTTCCAGGCTCAAGCTCTTTCCGGTCCGGCGTGACCGATTCCTTCACCCATTGACGGGAGAGAAGTTGCTTCCTCTATCAACATCACTAAAATATGGGTATCAATGCTCTTATATACAAACGTTCCCGGTTCGGAGGAGCGGGGCAATGTGGTCACATATTCTGAGATCGACTGGTTATTTGCGGCCATTTCATAGGCCAATCGGTTCAAATCGGACGACTCATCCGCATAGTCTTCATTGAATTGAATGCCGGAAGACATTTGCAGCACTTGCTTGATCGTAACATCCTTATAAGCCCGAATCGCGTAGCTGCGGCAAATAGTTCGTGACCGGCTCGTCAACGCTTTTTATCTTCCCGTCCTGCAAAGCGAACCCGATTAAGGAGGACATGAACGACTTGGATACAGACATGGATAAGTTCCGCTGGCATTGGCGGTTGCCCCGATAGTAGTTTTCACTGACAATGCTGCCGTCCTTCAGCACGAGCAAGCCGGATGTCTCCGTCCGCTTCAACAGTTCGCTTACTTTTCTTTTCTTACCCTTATTTAAGTATAGGTGACATGCTGAATCGACTGCTTGTTCTCGTAGCAGCGGACGCAAAAACATATATGTCAATCGCCTGTGAAAATGTCACTTGTATGATCAGAGGTCAGGCTTGCCAGGTGACCTCTACATAGCTAATATGTTGTGATTACATTGCATCTTGGAACACAAAGCTTACCCATCCCGAGTTGCCGGTAATTGCGAAGCGTGAACACGTGATTTAAATCTTATCAATCACTTGTTTTTTTCTCAAAAACGAGGTATAATCATCTTCGTTGCTAATTTTGCGCCCGTGGTCCAATGGATATGACGTAGGCCTCCGGAGCCTGAGATCGAGGTTCGATTCCTCGCGGGCGCGCCATTTATTTTCAGAACTCTATATACTGTTTACCCATAAGTGCCTATGACGGCTCTTTTTTTTAACCAATAGTTTGACTATCTTTGACTTTATGGTTGAAATTGTTTATTATTTGGGTAATACGGTAACAGTATTTTAATGAGGAATGCATTTAAGGGGAGGTTTTCTATATGAGTTTTATACCTATGGTCGTTGAACAGAGCAACCGCGGTGAGCGGGCGTACGACATCTATTCCAGATTGCTGAAAGACCGCATTATCTTCCTCGGCTCCGACGTAAACGACGTTGTTGCCAATGCCATCATTGCACAAATGCTGTTCTTGGCAGCAGAGGATCCTGAGAAGGACATTCATCTTTACATCAATAGCCCTGGCGGATCCATTACTGCTGGTATGGCTATTTTTGATACAATGCAGTTTATCAAGCCTGACGTGTCCACCATCTGCGTCGGTATGGCTGCTTCCATGGGGGCTTTCCTGCTGAATGCTGGAGCTAAAGGCAAGCGATTCGCGCTGCCGAACAGCGAAATTATGATTCACCAGCCTCTGGGCGGAGCACAGGGACAAGCGACGGATATTGAAATCCGTGCTCGCCGCATTCTGAAAATGCGCGATAAGCTGAACCACATCCTTGCAGAGCGTACCGGCCAACCGCTGGAACGTATTGAGAAGGATACCGATCGAGACTATTTCATGACGGCTAGTGAGGCTAAAGAATACGGTCTCGTTGACCAAGTGCTTGAAAAGACACCATCACAAGGCATTTAATTATTCATTAAATAAAAGGGCTGATATCCGCAAATGTGGATGTCAGCCCTTTTTCTATAGAAATATTTGGATGTCTTTCCGCTCTATGGACTAAGGTTCTTTCTAAACATGCCCTCTGATATTATCCTTGTGGTCTTTTGCATAGCTATTGCTGTTATTGCAGGACTGACGGGTTATTCCCTCGGTCATTTCCGAAATAAAAAGGCATCCCCCACGATTGAGCGATAATGGAGCTCTCGCTCCATGCCCGCCATCCGGAGAATGCCTTGTCTTCATATTTTGCCTTACTTCCATTCCTTCAAGTTAAGCTCAAACTGAGGGAATCCATAAGCATAAGCTGTGTAGTCGTACAATTGGAAGTACAGAACTGCTGCGTTATCCTTCAGGTAGAAATCAGCATCGGCAGGCACGCTTTTAAATCCGCCGAGGTAGCCTCCGTCCTTCTTCATCTTGTTCAACACGAGATTGTTCAGCTTCTGCTTGTTCTTGCTCTGCATGTTGATGACATCGCCAAGCTTAAGTTGTTTACCATCCTTCAACGAGAACGTAAAGCTGTTGCGGAAAGTCATACCGTGAGCACCACCAGTGTAAGTGTAGTCATAAGCCGTGATGCTCAGCAACCCTTGTGCGTTGTAGTGAACTACAAAATCCCCTTGAAACTCATACGGATATTTCGTTCCGGATGGAGGTTGCGTTCCAACGTTTCCTTCAGCCGCGGTAATTACGTCCTCCGCGTTCTTTTTCAGCACCTTGTTGATTTCGGTCTGAGCCTGTTCATTTTCAAGCCCGCTCACCACTGGATAATTCGCAACAGCCTCCACATTTAGAACCTTCTTCTTCAACGTCGCCGACTTGATCGTAATCGAATTTTGCTTCTTCGGGGTCATGCTGAGTGATTTAAGAGATGAATTCCATTGTCCCTGAACACCCATGTACTCATTCAGTACTTTATACGGGATATATAGGCGGCCATTCACAATCTTGCCTCCTGGCTCCCCTACATCATATCCGTTCACGGTAAGGTAGATTTCATTATTAGCGTAGACAGCTGCACTCAGTTTGTTGTAGCCATTGCCAATGGTATAAGTTCTGTTTTTCGCATCATATTTTAACGGGATACCAAGTGCATCACGTATTGCTGTAGCAGGTACAAAAACCGTGCCATTATCCAGCATCCCCTTCTGGGTTAAGGCCTTGCCGTTCCATTTCAGTGCAATTTCCGATTTGGCAGATTTTTGAGCTGCTACGGTCACTTTAGCTTTAGATGAGCTGGCATCCACCACTTGTCCACTCCAACCAAGACCACCGAGTAACACACCCGCCGCAACGACTGCTGCACCATACTTCATTTTGTTCCCCATTTATTATTCTCCACCTTCCAAATTTAAGTATTTAATGTATTACCCGTTTTCCATTATAGGAAACACGACAGCAAGAGAGGTAACAATCACGGTGACAATTTTGATGCCAACAATTAGCAAATCCAAACAAATTGTAAAGATTGAGAATCTTACGCACCCCATATTCGCCAATTTTCAACATCCAATGTTCATGATATTCTTAATAAAAAAAGGAAAGAAGCATCTTAGATGAACTCTAAAAGAAATGTAAGGATTTTGTTATTTATTGTCGTCTTGGGATTTGCAATTTTTCAAACGTATCAGCTACAAACCGAACGCCATGCGGCACGGAAGCATGTCATAAGCGCCGCCTCCGACGCTGCGCAGCATTTAATGTCGGCACGGAACACCATCGTACGCATGGACAAGGAAAATGAATGGGATGAGCCGGAAGCCAGAGAGGATCTTAAGCTGTGGTTAACCCATACCATGATGTCACTTCAGAGCACTAACAAGAGCTGGCAGCAACTGCCCTACCTTGTACCCCAAGATTCGAGAAGCGATATGAACGCATTGTCTAATAACTTCTTTTCCTGGTATATGCCTGTACCGTCCATTCTCGATAAGTCCGGACCATTAACCGAGGGAGATAAGGATGAGCTATTATATCTTTCTCAAATTTTGTCCAAGGTAGATCTGTACAGTACTTTGAAATGGGATGAAGTTGCACAAATGATCTATCATGCGGAGCAGGAATGGAAGGCTGCAGGTGGGGAGTAAGTAAAATGTGTGTTGGTGGCATTTTGTTTGGCTGAACAGTGACTCTCGGGGGCAAGAGCGGTCGGAGGAACGATTCGTACACGCAGCGTCTTAGAAACAGATTAAGGGGTGTCCCAGGTCAACAGACCTTTTGGGACACCCCCTTTTTGATTCAATAACGTTCTTGCAGAGAATATTAACTTATCTTCCGCTCTTCAGTTCTGTCCAGAAGCGGTCATAAATTTGCAGAGACTCTCCGACATCACTGAGCCATTCGGTTCGCTTAAGCTCATCTTCTGTCAGATTGATCATCTTGTCACTACGGTATTCCTCACTGTGGAATTCCATCGCTTTAGCGTTCGGATTGCTGTAGCCGATGAATTCGTAGTTTTTCGCACTAACTTTCGGATCTAGCATATAGTTCATAAACTTCTCAGCCAGTTCCTTGTTTTTAGCGCCTTTTGGAATAGCGTAGTTATCGGAGAAGATCGTTCCACCCTCTTCAGGTACAACATAGCCCACATCAGGGTTCTCTTTCGCGATAAAGGAAGCATCACCAGACCATACGGTTGCAATCCAGCCTTCCTCTTGAATCATTTTTTGCTTAATATTGTCCGTGTCAAAAGCAAGCACGTTCGGCAGCAATGTCTTCAGATCATCCACAGCTGCTCCAATCTCTGCTTCATCCGTGGAACTGTTGGATTTGCCCTGCTTCTTGAGAGCCATACCGATCACTTCACGGTTGTCGTCAAGCAGCAGCACCTTTCCTTTGTAAGCCGGATTCCACAGATCATTCCAGCTCTTAATTTCTTCTTTAACATACTTCTTGTTATATGCGATTCCCGTCACACCGGACATATACACGATGGAATATTTATTACCCGGATCAAAATCCGGATCCTTAAATGTATCCGCAATGTTCTCCATGTTCGGGATATTATTCTTATCAAGCGGCTCTAGCAGATCCATGTTGATCATGGTCTTCACCATATAATCCGAAGGCTGGATCAAGTCATATCCGCCACCGCCAGCTCTAATCTTCGCCAGCAGGTCCTCATTGTTCGCGTAATTGTCGTACGTTACCTTGACGTCAAATTCCTTCTCAAAATCCTTCAGCACCTCTGGGTCAAAGTTGTCAGCCCAGCTGTAAATGTGCAAGGTTTCCTTTTCAGAGCCACAAGCCGCCAAGGATGTTATCGACACCACAGCGAGCATGCCTGCCAGCAGCAGACGGGTCCATCTCGATTTTTTCAATTCACTATCTCCTCTCTTTCCGCCATACATTATATTGAATTTATCCGAAAAGCGGTACTTCCGCTTAGATCGGCAGTGTCTTGTGTTTCTTCTGACCCTTGCCCCGATTAAGGAAATATTGCGCGAGCAGGATCAAGGTCACACTCACCAAAATCAGCAGTGTACAGAGCGCGTTAATTTCCGGGGAAATGCCCCGCTTCACCTGAGCGTAAATATAAATCGGGAGCGTAGTCGAGCTCGGTCCGGCTACAAAGAAACTAACCATAAAATCATCGAGCGACAACGTGAACGCAATCAAAGCCCCGGCGATAATCCCCGGAGAAATCTGCGGCAGGGTAACATGACGAAACGTCTGCCAACGGGTAGCTCCCAGATCTAATGCCGCTTCCTCCAGCTGCTTACCCATATTAGCCAGACGAGCCGTCACCACTACATATACATAAGACAGACTGAATGTAATATGAGCAATAATGATGGTTGCCTTGCCTGAAGGTATATTCAGCTGTGTGAACAGCACGAGCAATGACAGACCCATAATGATATCCGGGATGATAACCGGCAGGTACAGCAGTCCGTTCATGCCGCTGCGGCCCTTCTTCCCCAGATTGCGAAGAGATAAAGCCGCGAGCGTACCAAGAACAGTAGATATAATCGTCGATACGACGGCGACCGTCAAGCTGTTCATAAGAGCTTCCATGACGTGTCTATTGGTGAACAGAGATACGTACCAATCAAACGTAAAGCCTTCCCAGTTACCACTGAGCCGCGTATCGTTAAAGGAAAAGATGATGATCATAATGATCGGCACATAGATGAACGCCATCATTAGGAACGAGTGAAATCCAAGCAGAGGGTGATTTCGTTTCTTCATGCTCTCCCCTCCTTCACACGTTGGTGGCGGGCTTGCATCGCCCGGTTAAACAGCATAATCAGCACCAGCGAGGTAATCACGAAAATAACCGACAACGCAGCCCCGAAAGGCCAGTTCCGGGCCCCGAGAAATTGTGCCTGTATAATGTTGCTGATCATGGCTGACTTTGCGCCGCCCAAAATATCCGTAACGACAAACATACCCGTCGTCGATACATAAACTAGAATCGAACCCGTCATAATACCGGATTTGCTCTGGGGCAGTGTAATATGACGGAACGCTTTCCAGCGGGAGGCACCCAAGTCACTCGCCGCGTCAAGAAGACGTTTGTCCATTTGCTCCAGCGCCACATAAATCGGCAGCACCATAAACGGAATAAAGTTGTATACCATCCCCAGCAATACAGCACCTTTGGTATACAGCATCTGTAAAGGTTCATCGATCCATCCCAGATTCATAAGAAAGGTGTTAACAACTCCCTGTGTCCGAAGCAGCAGCACCCAGGCATACGTACGAATCAGAAAATTGATCCAGAACGGTACAGTAATAAGGATGAGACCCCACGTCTGGATACGCGGGGAGGCGTTGGCTATATAATAGGCCAGGGGATAGCTGACGATCAGGCAAATCAGTGTAGTCAGCACCGACAGGACAATCGTGTCCCAGTAGATTCCTAGGTAAAGTGGATCAAAAAACGTCTTATATCCTTCCAGACTGAAGGAAAAGACTATGTTACCCAGCGCATCACGCTGTAGAAACGAGATCCCCACTACGATAAGCATCGGAATGATAAGAAACAAAGAGAGCCACAGCAGGACGGGAGTCAGGAGGAATTTCGATTTTCTCATGACCCGATGCCCACCTCATCCCTCGCATTCCAGTTCAGTCCGATTGTTTCACCGACTTCCCAAGGCTCATCATCCGTGAAGTCAAGCGCAATCGTAACCCTCATCGGTTCGTTCTCGAGCTGTACCATCAGCTTATGCACATTGCCGAGATACTGAACGTCCTCGATGACACCCGTCTTCTTGGCGCCCGGTCCGCGCTGCGGAATGATTTTTTCGGGACGCACGGCAAAAAGCCCTTCGGGTGAAGAGAAGATGTTGTTCTCTCCAACAAAGGTTGCAGCGAATAGAGTCTGCGGTCTGGCGTATATTTCACGCGGTGTTCCGATCTGCTCGACCTTCCCGTTGTTCATAATCACGATTCGGTCAGATAGCATCATCGCTTCTTCTTGATCATGCGTTACATAAACAAACGTAATCCCGAGCGTACGCTGCAGATGTTTCAGTTCGGACTGCAGGTTTTTGCGAAGCTGCAAATCGAGCGCACCAAGCGGCTCATCCAGCAACAGCACCTTCGGCTTGTTTGCAATTGCTCTGGCAATGGCAACACGTTGCTGCTGCCCACCGGAAAGCTGGTGCGGATAACGGTCCACTAGCGGAGTAAGCTGCGTCATTGTTACGGCTTCCGCTACGCGTTCCTTAATCTGCGCACGGGGTGTTTTTTTCATTTTCAAACCAAAAGCTATATTGTCTTCTACGGTCATGTGCGGGAATAAGGCATAATGTTGAAAAACGAGATTCAAATCTCGCTTGTTCGCCGGCGTATCGGTCACGTTCTGCCCGGCGAGCCACACTTCCCCTTCCGTCGGCTGTTCGAATCCTGCAATCATACGGAGGATTGTCGTCTTGCCGCAGCCGCTGGGGCCCAGCAAAGTCAGGAATTCCCCTTCCTTAATGGAGAGCGACAGCGGATGCACGACCGCTTGTCCTTGAAATTGTTTTTCTACCTGGACAAGTTCAATCATATGCATCATCATCCCCTTACGGTTAATGGTAATAGTCTTTCCTATAGATTAAGAAAAAAAAGCCATATCCATTGGTATGGCTTATCGACAGATTTATGTTCAGTTTTTTGCATATTCACTATACCCTGTTTTGACCCCATACACAACACTTTTCTGTGTAATTCGACAGGGAGAGGCCTTGTCCCGTCTAGTTTCTGTCATTTGTGACCATTTTCCTAATATCCAGAAAGAATAAAACCGCCCAATTCCGCAATAACTGCGATTTGGACGGTTTTTGGACTTTCATACGTTTTTTACATGCATAAATTACTTCATTTCATACTGAACATACAGTTGTGTAATGAGTTTGATTTCTCCCGGCTTCACAGATGTGCCTGCGTCCATGGAAGTACTTTCCGCTTTCATTTCCATGTTGCCGAAGCTGAATACATCACGGTTCGCAGCCTCATCCTGAACTACACTCACAACAACACCAAGCTGCCGCTTGGAAGCCTTGGCAATTGCTTGTGCCTTGAGGTCCGCATTCACCATCGCTTTCTCAATCACTTGCGTCTCAAATGTTTCACGGTTCTCAACCGTAAACCGCGCGTTGCCAATGTTATTCGCTCCGGCCTCCGCTGCTGCATCAAGAATTTCACCAACCTTGCTCAGATCACGAAGAGTAACCTCAAGCGAATGATGGGCACTGTAATTTTGCACTTTACGTCCTTCTTTTTCGCTATATGAGTAATTCGGCTGAACATAGAACTGTTCGGTTTTGATATCCTTGTCATCGATTTTCCAGGTGTTTTTCAGTAATTCGGTAATCTTAGCCATTTTCTGAGCGTTATTTTTCTGTGCCGACTTTGCTGTTTCTGCGAAAGACTCCACGCCGATAGACAGATATACGATATCCGGCTTTACCGAAATTTCACCCTTACCAAGCACCGTAATCCGGTTCTGTTGTACTGATTCCGCCGCGTACACTTCCCCTGCTCCCAAGGCTCCTGTCCATACGGAACCACCTGTAAGCAGCGCGCCCGCGATCATAACCGAACCCAAACGTTTAGCCCATACCTTCATTGATTTCGCCCCCCTTTAATTTGGCAGTGCTATTAGCTTGCCTTACCTTCCAAACGGATTATAATTGGTAAAAGTTGCACTTCTCAAAAATTAATTAAGGCTCCTCCCGAAGCCCCTATAGATGTGTTTTAGCGCATAAAAAAAGCCTTGTTTCCAAGGCTCCCTTTATACGTCCGTATAGAACTTTATTGGTTCTCTAATTCCTCTTTGCTGACCAAATTCACTAAAGAGGTAACTGCTTGCTCAGCGTCTGCGCCTTCAGCGCTAATGTGAACTTCAGTACCAGAACTTATGGCAAGGCTCATAATTCCCATGATACTTTTTGCGTTCACTTTTTTATCATCCTTTTCCACGAAAATTTCAGATGAGTATTTATTCGCTTCTTGAACGAACAGCGCGGCCGGTCTGGCATGAAGACCCGTTTTTAACCGAACGACTACCGGGTGCTTTGTCATGGAAAATTTACCCCCTATTATCAAATCTCAAAACATTGGAAATCGATGCTATTTTATAATATTATACCATTTTACCACATAGGACACTAGAATAAAAAATCTTAACTATTCCGGAGTTTTTCAGCCAGCTCATCGATTTTACGAAGGCGGTGATTAACCCCTGACTTGCTGACAGTCCCCTTCAGCATCTCGCCGACTTCCTTCAAGTTCATATCGGGATGGGCGAGACGGACTTCAGCCACTTCACGGAGCTTGTCCGGCAGCTTATCGAGGCCCATTTCCCTCTGCAGTAGCTTGATGTTCTCGATCTGCCGCACCGCGGCTCCAATCGTCTTGTTAAGGTTGGCGGTTTCGCAATTCACAATCCGATTGACGGAGTTTCGCATGTCGCGCATAATGCGGACATCCTCGAACTTGAATAAAGCCTGATGTGCGCCGATCAGGTTGAGGAACTCGATAATCTTCTCGCCTTCCTTAATGTAGAAAATAAATCCCTTCTTACGCTCAATACAGCGGGCATTCAGATGAAATTCATTCGCAAGATCCACCAGCGCCTTGCAGTGCTCCTCATACATCGAAGCAATTTCCAGATGATACGACGAGCCCTCTGGATTATTAACGGATCCCCCAGCCATAAAGGCACCGCGCAGATAAGCCCGTTTACAGCAGTTTTTACGCACGATTTCCTCATCAATCCGGGGCAAGAATAGAAAACCTTCGGAGACAATCCGAAGCTCCTTCAAAATTCCCTGCACCCGGGCGGGAATGCGGACGATATAAACGTTATTCTTCTTCAAACGCATTTTTTTACGCACTAAAAGTTCCGTATGCGCTTGGAAATGCTTTTTAATTAAGGAATAAATGCGCCTTGCGATCGCGGCATTTTCCGTCGAAATATCCAGCACAATTTTTTTGCTCGAAACCTGAACTGATCCGTTCATACGGATAAGCGCGGACAGCTCGGCTTTTTCACAACAGTTCTGGCTTTCGACCATGGTTAGCTCTTTCTTCGTTTGTGCCGCAAAGGACAAGGGTCTCACCTCTTTCGTAAAATCCAATCTTGCACCAATTGGAAAATATGATTGCTCAGCTTGTCGGCATCATGCCGTAAGTACGTACGAAACAGCACCAGCTTGTCTGCGATCAGCTTATAACCGCGGCTGGTTACTTCATCCCGGTCAAGCTGAACAGGCTTCGCGCCCTTCTCGGCGTATTTGTCCTGCACCTGCGGTGGGATTTCACCATCGTTTACAATAACATAATCAAACAAGTGAAGGCCAATATGGTCATATACGGCCTGCAAATGATCACCGACCGTATAATTATCAGTTTCACCAGGTTGTGTCATTACATTACATACAAAAATCTTGATCGCATCAGAAGCAACAATAGCATCCGACAGCTTAGGCACGAGGAGATTGGGCAATATACTAGTGTACAAACTGCCCGGCCCGATCAATATGGCGTCGGCCTGCTGAATGGCCTCCAACGCTTCAGGCAGCGGCTCCACATTTTCCGGTTCGAGGGAAATCCGTTTGATACGCCCTCCGGCTTCCGGAATTTTGGATTCGCCCGTGACGAAGGTTCCATCCTCCATTTCAGCATGCAGAATAACCGCCTCACCCGCGGCAGGCAGCACCTGGCCGCGAACAACAAAAACCCGACTCATCTCCTTGACCGCCGTGACAAAATCACCGTGTATATCCGTCATGGCAGCCAGGATTAAATTGCCGAGGCTGTGCCCCGCCAGTCCCGAGCCGGTGCTAAAGCGGTACTTCAATATATCGGATAACAGCGGCTCGACATCTGCGAGCGCCGTCACTACATTTCGAATATCTCCCGGAGGAGGCATTTGCAGTTCACTTCGCAAAATCCCGGAACTACCACCGTCGTCTCCGACAGTTACGATCGCCGTAATGTCCAGGGGCTTCTCCTTCAGGCCACGCAGCATAACGGATAGCCCTGTCCCTCCACCCATCACGACAATGCGAGGGCGCTTTCCAGCTTGTTCAGCCACGTTTATCACTTCCCTCTATTAGTGCCGATCCCGATCAGAATCACGGTGGCTGACCGATACCGATTCTGTTTCACTGGCGCCAAGCATCTTGCCGAGATATTCTGCAATCGCAACTGAGCGGTGTTTGCCGCCTGTACAGCCGATACCGATAATAACCTGGCTCTTTCCTTCTTTCCGGTATTGCGGAATAAGAAAATGAAGCATATCCAGCAGTTTCGTTAGAAAAGCCTGCGTTTCTGGCCATTTCATCACATACTCATACACATCGCTGTTTTGGCCTGTATTTGGACGCAGATTTTCCACATAGTGGGGATTGGGTAAAAAACGGACGTCGAATACTAGATCAGCATCAATCGGTATTCCGTATTTAAATCCAAAGGATGTAATATTGATCGACAACGTATTGGTTTCCAAATGGGTAAAGCGGGAGATGATTTTTTCTTTCAGTTTTGCCGGCTTCATATTGCTCGTATCAATGACCTGTGTAGCCGAATTCTTCAGCTCATCCAGCATCTTACGTTCCAGACGGATTCCGTCGAGCGGCATACCTTCAGGAGCCAGCGGATGACGCCGCCGACTCTCCTTGTAGCGCTGGACGAGTACTGAATCCGTTGCATCAAGGAACAGAATTTCGCAATGAATTGTGAAATGATCCTTAATAAAGTTCAGTGATTCCGACAATGCGGTGAAAAATTCACGGCCGCGCAGGTCGATGACCAGCGCTACCTTTCCGATCTTACCCTTCGATTGTTCAATCAGCTCAGCAAATTTAGGAATGAGCACAGGCGGCAGGTTGTCGACACAGAAGAACCCGAGATCCTCCAGGCTTTGCACCGCCAATGTCTTTCCGGCTCCCGACATACCAGTAATGATGATCAGGGTGGCCATTGATGTTGTAGTGCTGCGATCCGCTGCTTCCAGCATCAGCTTCCCCTCCCTTATAAGTTTAAGTCTCAGCCATTTGGGTTGATATGCTTAAAATATAAAAAGTATAAATTTCATATTGTATACTTGGCTTATATTTCTTCGCGAAACGTAAGCTTTGCCTGTCAAAGACGGCGAAGCCGTTTACGCTTGTTAAGAACGCAAGTGAAGACCGGCTGCACCGACAACTCCAGCATCATTACCCAACTCTGCCGCAACAATGCGAACGCCACGCTGCAATGGTTCCGGTGTCAACTTGTTAAACACGGCACGAACTTCACTAAACAGAATTTCGCCTGCCTTAGAGACGCCACCGCCAATAATGAACACTTCCGGATTAAGTACAGCTGAGACCGATGCCATGGATTTACCGAGGTAATAAGCGGCACGGTTTACGATACGCAGAGCCACTTCATCTCCAGCTTTCGCTGCATCGAACACTTCCTTGGCCGCAATGTTGTTAACAAGTGCCAGAGAAGTGCGGTCTCCACGCTCTACAGCGTCTTTCGCCATGCGGATAATGCCTGTTGCCGAGGAAACCGTCTCAAGGCATCCCATTTTGCTGCAGCCGCACTGAATAGCTTCCAGATCAGGTACAACGGTAATATGACCCAGTTCACCAGCCATGCCGCCGAAGCCTTGATAAATTTTCCCGTTCACGATAATGCCACCGCCAACGCCTGTGCCAAGTGTATAGCAGACACAGTTATCGACCCCGCGTCCAGCACCGCTCCAAGCTTCACCCAGAGCTGCTACGTTTGCGTCGTTATCTATTTTGACTGGCTTGCCAAGGCGCTCCTCAAGCAGCGCACGAATTGGCACATCTTTAAATCCTACGTTAGGTGCCAGAATAATGATTCCTTCACGGATGTTCGTAAAGCCCGCAACGCCCGCTCCAACGCCTGCAAGCTGGTCCCAGCTGTATGGGGATTGCTCCACAATATGACGTACATACTTCTCAATATTGCCGATCACGGTGTCAACGCCCTTAGACGTTTCCGTTGGTCCCTCATACGTCTGCAGCAGTTGACCCTCTTCATTGCATATTCCGACTTTAATCGATGTTCCGCCTAAATCGACACCTACGTAGATGTTCTCAGACATGTTACAAGCCACCTTTTTCCTTCTATAATAGATTGCTCCTACTGTACCCACTATAATTGAAGGCACCCTTTCGGTCAAGAGAAGGCAAGGGGATAAAACGCCCCAGGACAATGGCTAAAAAGCCTTATAAACACAGTAACAGTGCGCTTCTGCTTACCGCTGTTCCACTGCGCTAAATAACAGAAAGCGACAGCATCTTTGCCATTCGCTGGTGGTGGATTCCACCTTATCCGTTCATGTAACAATAAATGAAACACGTACTATTTTATGAAAGGAAAAAGCCTCGCTCCCCTCAGGGAAACGAAGCCGGTGAATCAGGCATACGCATGTATACCTATATATGTGGATTTAATGACAATTATGCTCCGCTGTCTTTCTCTCAAGGTTTCACGCAATCGCCCTCCAGCAAATATACCCTCGCCTCGTAAGGCCTTAAAGTCAAATGATACCCATCTTCCCCTTGGCGTGGTTCATAGTTGGAGATCATCAGTTTCTTGTCATCCGTCTTGAGATCTTCCGGCCAATCAAATACAGGTGTCTTATCAAAAAAGTTTAGTATCACAAGCAACTTCTCATTCTCAACTTCCCGCACAAATACATAAATTTCCGTATCCAGCGGCAACAGCAGCTTGTAATCACCGTATACGATCGCTTGGCACTGCTTCCGGATCGCGATCAGCTTGCGGTAATAGTGGAAAATAGAGTCTGAATCAGCCAGCGCCTGCTTCACGTTAATGTCCTGATGGTTCTTGTTCAACTTGATCCAAGGCTCTCCCTCTGTAAACCCGGCATGCGGAGTATCATCCCACTGCATCGGCGTACGCGCGTTGTCGCGGCTCTTCTTGTGAATGGCATTCATCGTAACTTCCTCTGGCTGGCCCTGAAGTCTAGATTGCTCGTAGTAGTTCAGCGTCTCTACATCCCGGTAATCCTCGATAGAATCGAATACCACGTTGGTCATGCCGATCTCTTCACCTTGATAAATATAAGGAGTTCCCTGCAGCATGTGAATAAACGTGGCCAGCATTTTAGCCGACTGTACCCGATATTCTCCATCATTGCCGAACCGGGATACCGGCCTTGGCTGATCGTGGTTGCTCAAATAGTTCGCGTTCCACCCTTTTCGATGCAAAACAGTCTGCCATCTGCTCATGATCTTTTTGAGTTCCATCAGCGTCCATGAACGGATTTCCCACTTCCCCGTACCTTCGGAAGCGGCGTCTAGAAACATATGCTCGAACTGAAACACCATATTGAGCTCATTGCGGTCCTCGCCGACATAATCGAGCGCCTCCTCAGGCCCAAGGCCCGACGTCTCGCCAACCGTCATGATGTCGAATTCAAACAGCACTTCCTCGTTCAGCTTCTTGAGCATCGTATGCACCTGCTCCAGGTTGGAGAAGTAATGATATGCCCGTACGACGGGCAGATTGTCCGGGTTATCGGCATCAGGGAGCCCTATTTCCTTTACAATATGAGCAATCGCATCGAACCGGAAGCCGTCAACGCCTTTGGCAAGCCACCAGCGGATCATTTTGTACAGATCGTTTACCATCGCTTCGTTCTCCCAGTTCAGGTCAGGCTGCTGCTTGGCGTACAGGTGCATAAAAAACTCATCAGTCTTCTGGTCATATTCCCACACCGAGCCGCTGAAATACGATTCCCAATTGTTCGGATACTGTCCGTCCTTGCCTTTGCGCCAAATATAATAATCTCGCTTCGGATTATCCTTAGAAGAACGTGATTCAAGAAACCATGGATGCTCGTCCGATGTATGATTCAGCACGAGATCCATCATAATCTTCAGTCCGCGTTTGTGCGCTTCCTCCAGCAGCTCATCAAAATCCTCCATCGTTCCGTAACGGCTTTCAATGGCACAATAATCACTGATATCATAACCGTTGTCATGACCTGGAGACTTGTAGATCGGACACAGCCAGATCACATTCACACCAAGATACTGCAGATAGTCCAGCTTGGAAATGACGCCGCGGAGATCCCCGACACCGTCGCCGTCCGAATCTTTAAAGCTGATCGGGTATATCTGGTACACTACGCTTTCTTTCCACCACACTTTTTTCACCTGTCTGCTCCTTCCTTGTTTACTCAGCCCCACATCACTACGAATGCGGATCTTTCTTCCGATCACTGTTGTCCCCGGATTTCTTTTGAATCTTTTTGGAATTGTTGAAATCCGGGGACAAAGGCGTCTTTATTTTGTGCAATAGGGCACCACTTTATGCTAAAAATGACAATTGTCATCTCTAAGTCATGACAATCTTTACTAACCAGCCAATCCCACTCCCAATATGATAGAAGCAAGGAAATCAACGGAGGTGCGGAACATGGTTAAACAACAAATTCACGAGCCCATTGTGGAGCTTGTTCAAATCACAAAATCATACGGTGCCAAAAAAGCGGTCAGCAACATTTCTTTCACTATTGAAAAAGGCTCCATCACAGCGATCTTAGGTCCCAACGGAGCTGGCAAATCGACAACTATTTCGATGATGCTCGGTTTGATCGACCCAACCGAGGGAGAAATCCGGTTGTTCGGCAGAAGCCCGAAGGATCGGCAGGTTAAAGAAAAAATCGGTGCCATGCTTCAAGAGGTCAGTGTTATGGACAGCCTGAAAGCACGCGAGATCATTGCGCTCATTCGGGGCTATTACCCCCATCCGATGGAAATGTCTGAGCTAAAGAAACTGTCCGGTCTGACAGATGAAGAGCTGAACAAGCGCGCGACCAAAATGTCTGGCGGACAGAAACGGAAACTTAGCTTCGCTCTGGCGCTGGCCGGAAATCCAGACCTGCTGTTTTTTGATGAACCTACTGTGGGGCTGGACACCACTTCGCGACGTTTATTCTGGCGAACCGTCCGTGAACTCGCTGATCAGGGCAAGACCATCCTGTTCACTACTCACTATCTGCAGGAAGCAGACGATATGGCTAACCGGATCATTCTGTTCAATAACGGAACGATCGCCGCTGATGGCAAACCAGAGGAGATTAAAGCGAAGCTGACGCGGCGTTCGATATCTTTTGTCGTGGAAACAGATCCGCAACTCATCAAGGAACGGCTCTATAAACTTCCAGGCGTAACGGATGTGTATGAACAAGACGCCAAGATGCATGTGGTAGTAGAGAATACAGATCAGATATTGGCTGTTATTTTACGCGAAGAAATGGCTGTCCGTGATATAAGAATCGATGAGGGCAGTCTGGATGAAGCGTTTGACCAGCTGACCCAAAGACAAGAGGAGGCTGTATAACGATGACAGGACGTCTTATTATACTTCAATGCAAAATGGAACTGCTGCGCATTGCGCGCAACCCGTATTTTATATTCTGGTCGCTGGCCATGCCGATATTGTTCTATTTCATCTTCACCCGAGTCGTAAATACCGGAGCGCCAGATGCAGGATTGTGGCAGGCTCATTACTTGATCTCAATGACCACCTTCAGTGTAATGGGGTCAGCCATCATGTCGATGGGCATCCGCCTCGTACAAGAGCATACGCTCGGCTGGTCTGTCTACATGAGAGTGACACCTCTCCCGGGAGGCGTATATTTCTTCGGCAAAATGTTCGGCCAGTCCGTGATGCATTTGCTATCGATTATTGTTATCTTTATCGCTGGTTATCTGATTAACGGTATTCAAATGCCAGCTTGGCAGTGGATTACAAGCGGCCTGTGGATCATGCTTGCCTCCATCCCGTTTCTTGCGATCGGCACGTTGGTTGGAGCAATGAAGCGTGTAGAGACTGCCAGTGGTGTAAGCAACGGTATCTATTTGGCACTGGCTATTACGGGAGGCATGTGGATGCCGATGGAGATTCTGCCTAACTTCCTTCAAGCCATTGGAAAATGGCTGCCATCATATCATTTTGCAAGCGGGGGATGGGAAATTATCCGCGGAAACATGCCGGAACTCAAATCTGTTGTACTTTTAGCAGGATATTTGGTTCTCTTTATGGTAATATCCACCTATATCCGAAAAAAACAGCAAGCTGCGTAAGGATGATGGTGAATGAAACCCATTAAGTTTCAAGTATTTCCGCGTCAATTGGGATTTTTCCCTTATTTATTTCTCTTTTATTTAAGCTTGCCGATCTATCAGTTAGCTACCTTTGAAACGGGCTTGAAGCTTTACATCGGGTATATGATGGTCGGCTTGTTTCTTGTCACATATCGGCAGCTTTATTTTGCAGAGGGAAAAGGCTCTTTCCTTCCCTGGCTGATGCTTCAGATGCTCATTATTTTTATCTTTTGTATGGGGTACAGTACATCTTACTTATTTATGGGGTTTTTTTCGGCTAATTTTATCGGGTGGTATTCAGACAAGCGGAAATTCATGACAGCTTATATACTGTTCGTTCTGGTCGAGACCGTTCCGCTTATCTACCATATGAATCAGATATGGAATCCGGGCCTTCTGTACACCTTGCCCTTCATGATCATTATGATGCTGTCTCCTTTCGGGATCCGGTCCATGAACCGCAGACAGAAGCTGGAGCGGGAACTTGCACAGGCCAATGAACAAATCCGTAACCTCATTAAAGGTGAGGAAAGGATGCGGATCGCAAGGGACTTACACGATACACTCGGTCATACCCTGTCCCTGATCACGTTGAAGAGTCAGCTGGTGGAAAAGCTCGTTGATGTTAATGCAGAGCAGGCCCGGCTTGAAGCAAGGGAAATTCAAAACACCTCCCGTGCCGCACTTCGTCAGGTGCGTGAGCTGGTGTCCGATATGCGGACCGCAACCCTTACAGAAGAAATGAAAGAAGCCCGGATTATTTTGCAAAGCGCAGATATTGAGCTTACACACGAAGGCAATCCGAGATATGAAGGCATTCCGGACACAGTACACAACATTCTGAGCCTGTGCTTACGGGAGGCGGTCACCAATGTAGTGAAGCACAGTGGGGCTTCATGCTGTCATCTTAGCTTCGGCCAGTCTGAGAGTGAATGGATGCTGTCGGTAAAGGATAACGGAATTGGGGTTCCATCCGGTACCGACGGCCAAGCGACAAGGGAGAAAAATGGACTGAAGGGGATGTCTGAACGTCTTGCCTTAATCGGCGGGACGATGAAAATCATTGCAGAGGAGGGTACCCTCCTTACAGTGCGCGTCCCAATCGTCATTAAGAACCGGAAGGAGTGTGAAGCCGGTTGAGCATCCGGGTATTTATTGCAGAGGACCAGCGTATGCTGCGCGGCGCATTGGCGCTGTTACTCGATTTTGAAGAGGATATTCAGGTTGTCGGTCAAGCCGGGGATGGCAAGGAGGCACTTGATTTAATTGCCGAGCTGAAGCCGGACGTCTGCCTGCTCGACATCGAGATGCCGATAAAGAGCGGACTTGAGGTTGCCGAGGAACTACAGCGGCTGCGACTGCCTTGCAGGATCATTATTCTGACGACTTTTGCCCGGCCCGGTTACTTCGAGCGCGCCGTTCAGGCTGGTGTCCAGGGCTACCTGCTAAAGGACGAGCCAAGCGAACGCCTGGCAGAGGCCATCCGCCACATCATGGAAGGACGCCGCGAGGTGTCTCCGGAGCTGGTCTTCGGTACGGTGCGTGAAGTTAATCCGCTGACCGAACGGGAGCGCGAAATCCTGCGACTGGCAGCAGCGGGCAACAGCTCCGGCGAAATCGCCTCCATCCTGCACCTGTCATACGGAACCGTGCGTAACTATATGTCTGAAGTTCTGAACAAGCTGGAAGCCAAAAACAGGATTGAGGCTATTGCCTTAGCGGAGGAAAAAGGCTGGATTTAAACGTGTGGGCAAGTGACGCGTTGCCCATGAAATAGAATCCCCCGTGTCCATCATGAGGACGCGGGGGATTTTTGTAGCGCGCGGTCGGCGTTGCATGCCGGCGCGGCGGTCGACCGTCGACCACATGCGAAACGGACTCACGTTCCGTTATATGGAGCAAATTCGCCTATTAGAGTGAGGCAAAACTCGTCGATTGCAGCACATAGCGGAATGTAAGTCCGGAATGGGACACGCCCGGGGCCTTATCTTGTACTAATCGCTATTGATTAACGGCGATATTGAAAAATCTGGAACGACGGTCAATAAGTAACGTAACATCTAACTATATGCACTCATCAAGATTGGAGGAGATGGAATGGATCGTTCCAAAACAATCGCTATCATCGGAGGCACAGGAAAAGTAGGACTCCATGTGGCAACGAAAGCATTACAAAATGGTTATCAGGTCGTCATGCTGGCCAGAAACCCGGACAAATATATATTTAATGATCCTGGAATAGAAATCATACAAGGGGATGCTCAGAGCACAGATTCGATCCGGCTGCTGCTTAAAGATTGTGATGCCGTAATCAATACGCTGGGACAGCCGGTTAGAGATGACCCGATATACAGCAGCGTTACGAACAACATCCTTACGATCATGAATGAGTATGGAATGAATAGATACATCGGTGTTACGGGAGGGTCACTTCACGTACCCGGTGACAGCAAGAAGTTGATCAACAAAATTGGTGAGAAGCTGTTCGAGCTCTTTTTTTCCAAGATGATGATTGATAAAAAGAAGGAACTGAACCTTCTTCTAAATAGTGATAGAGACTGGACACTTATACGATTACCGTTTGTGGTTGATGGTCCTGAAACAGGGGACATCAAGGTGAAATTAACGGATATGCCCGGAACAAAAATGACGAATGGGGATATTGCGGCATTTCTTATTGATCAGGTGCTGGGCACCCAATATATCCGTAAAACCCCCTGTATTTCGAATTGATATCCTAAATATTTATCACAAAAAACCCGTATGGCCTTCACCTTAAATTAGGAAGAGCCATGCGGGTTTTTCACATTACCCCTATGTTATTGAATCGTTCCCGATCCCTTGGAAATCTGGTTCAAGGCTTCGCCCGATTCATTAATGTAAATATCCCGAACGGCAAGATCGCCAATCGCACAAATGCCGACTAAGCGGCCTTGGTTGTCCACTACAGGCAGACGTCTAATCTGATGCTGTGCTAGCATATTTGCTGCCTCATGAATTTCCGTGTGCGGCTCGCAGCATTTGACCTCGCCTGTCATCAGCTCTTCGCATGTCGTCATTCTTAAATCCTTGTTCTTGGCCACACCACGAAGCACGATATCGCGGTCTGTCATAATCCCAGTCAGCCGACCTGCCTGATCAACAATCGGTACTGCACCGACATTGCCCTGTTCCATGATTTTCGCTGCCTTCTCTACGGGGTCACTCGTTTGGCAGGTCTGTACTTGTCTGGTCATGACTTCAATGATTTGCATGTTAAGTTTAAGTCTCCTTTTAAAAAGTTTACTGATAATATGAGTTTAAAAGGAAGTCTTTATACACCCTGCAAGAACAAGAGTTGCCGTTTCCCAGCGAGGTCTGTAAAGGATATGTCGCATTCCGTCGGTCAATCGACTTCAGCTGAAGAGTCTCGATGTCTGCCACATTATGATAAGCCGGATGTATTGCCAGGGAAATATATGTATGCAGAAAATGTAAATCTATATGTCGAAGTTATATCATGCCCGAACCCGCCTAATCCTGTTTTTTTCGATTGAACCATGCCGCCACATAACCTGCAATCATCGAGCAGACCAGGCCCAAGCTATAGGTGAGAATGTTAATATAAGCGGTGTTTGTGTACTGGTTCCAATATCCCCAGCGGAAGAGCGCCGAATCCAGATTTTCAGGACCTCCACCCAGCCCCTTAAAAATATGACGATAATATCCATAAGCAAAAAAACCAAGAACCCCAGCCATTACAATCAGGAAGGTTATGATTCCACTGGAATACCATCCGTCTTTCATTTTTTCATGAAAGAAGTTTCTGAATGTCATGCCCATCAGATAAAGGAGAGCTATATATAGTGGAATAAGGAGAAACACCACCAGCATGGCAGGATTTCCATTACCCGAAAGATGCCCATTCCACCTCAGCCGGAAAGTTAACATATCGACCAGCCCGGTTAATGATGCCGTAAGCAGAAACAGGACGATGATGCTCAGAAACAAGGAGCGCTGCTGTCCCGTGGGGGCAGGGAAACGCCTTTGATATTTGCTAGATTCCGGCCGATTGGATAATGGCGGAAGCTTAAATCTTTTGACAGTGACAGGATCGCTGAATTGAAGGTGTTCTATTTTTATGGACTCAAGCTCTCTTAACATTTCCAGAAAAATCTGTCCGATCAGCAGGCTCTCTCCCAATGCATCATGTCTTTGCATCCCTTTGCTATCTAATCCGTAATAATTCAGCAGGAAATCCGTAGAAATGATATCTTCCACTTCCGGATGAAGGTACGTAAATAATGCCTTGGTGTCGATACACGGGTTAGTCGGTACAGCCAGGCTTTGACGTAAGCACTCCCTTTGAAGGAGTGGCAGATCAAACTCGTAGCCCGCATGGGTTACAAGAATACAGCCTTCAGCAAAATCCAGAAATTGTCCGTATACCTCTTCTAACCTCGGCGCATTCTCGACATCACCATTGTAAATGCCGGTTAAAGTCTCGATCTCTTGTGAAATCGGCTTGGCAGGTTTGATGTACGTGCTGAATGCCTCTTCTGAATTCACTCCACTGCTGTCCATATAAACAGCCCCAATCTGAATGATCCGCTCGGTATCCACTTGAACGCCGGTGGCCTCTAGGTTAAACACACAGAACTTTTGACGCTGTATGTCCCGAATGCTTAAACCCGATACTTCATAGGCTTGTTCCGATAGCATCTTTACCTGCATGGACATGCTTCGACCTCCCCGCTTATTTTGGATTAGATACGATGTGCCCTTCGCTATTATTCCATCTTCTCTCGTTTCTCAACTCATTGATTAATAAACAATTCTATGCCTTAAGTTAGAGTTCCTTTACTGACATGTATGGATCAAGATCGATATGGTCGCAAAACAAAAACTAAATAAGCTACCTCCGGTAGCGTACCGGAAGCAGCTTATAGCTTAGGTTTTTTATCAATGTCTATAGAAGGGGGTCTTAACCAACTTCTACACCAAAATATTTCGGGATTATAGTTTCGTATTCATATTGATCAACCTTATGATGCACCCTTTTAACTTCGATATTGAAGTAATTTAAAATGTTTTCCTCGGTCATCAACTCAGATACTGAGCCTGTAATAACCGGTTGATCTTTAGCGACCAAGAGCACCTTATCCCCAAAGTAAAATGCATGATTCGCGTAATGAGTATTGATTACACATGCTAACTCACGTTCTTTTACAAGCTTTTTAATCGTTTGTAATATGATTTTTTGCTTATTAATGTCTAGATGTGATTCAGGCTCATCCAATACTAAAATTTTAGGTTCGGATACCAATGTACGAGCAATTAATGCAAGTTGCAGCTCTCCGCCACTAACCGCTGTACATGATTGTTCTGCTAGATGTTGAATACCTACCATGTCCAGTGCATCTAGTGCGGCTTGTCTATCGGTTTCAGACGGTTGTGCATAAGCATGAATTAACGATACTCTTCCCATCGTTACCAAATCTAAAATAGAATACCCAAATGTCATTTTCGATGCCTGTGGTACATAACCAATTGTTTGCCATACTTCTTTTTTACTACAGATCGAGAGGGGCTTCCCATTTAATAAGGTCTCACCCTTCTCCCATTTTAGCAGACCCATAATACACTTTAGCATGGTTGTCTTCCCTGCACCGTTGGGACCCAGAATGGACATGATTTCTCCAGACTGGAGTTCAAAGTTGATATCGTTACGGTATAAATACGTTTGCTCTTTGTTATGTTTTGATTTTTTGTAAAAATAGTTGCCATCTTTTATTTGTAAAATCAACTCCAGCCGCCTCCTGTTCTTCGTAATAAATATGCAAAGAAAGGTGCCCCGACAATTGCCGTTAAGATAGATAATGGGATTTCTGCCGCTGTTAAACTTCGAGCTAAGTTATCAATAAGTAACAAATATATCGCACCAATGGAGATCGATGCAGGCAGTACATATTGATTATTACTACCTACAATCATTCGGGCAATGTGTGGAATAATTAAACCTACCCAGCCTATGATACCGGCTATTGCTACAGCAGCGGACGTAATTAACGTTGCCCCTAAAATGATAAGCCATTTCATCTTCGTTACCGATACTCCGAGCGATGTTGCTTCTTCATCAGAAAGCGATAAAATATTTAAACGCCAACGTAATACATATAGAATAATGATCCCCGTTAAGATCAGTGGACCACCAATCCATAAATCGGAATAACTTGCTGTTCCAAGGCTACCCATAAGCCAATAAGTAATGGATGGAAGCTTTTCTTCGGGATCGGCAAGAAATTTCACTAGTGAAATTAGAGCCTGGAACAAGGCGCTTGTCACGACCCCTGCTAACACCAGCATAAAAATAGGCATCTCTCGTTTGAAACCACTGATCAGGAATGCAAATCCTATAGCTAACATCCCCATGACCAATGAGAAAATTTGCATGGTCACGCCATTACCAAAGAGCAGTATGCCAATAGAAGCACCGAACCCGGCTCCTGCAGAAACACCTAAAATGTCAGGACTAACTAAAGGATTCGCAAACATCCCTTGGAAAGCAGCACCAGCAATGGATAGACCACCGCCGATGAGCATGGCAAGTAAAATACGTGGGAGCCGGACGTTCATGACAACCGTTTCTTCCATATGGGTCCACGTCGTTTCCATAGGAATGATTTGTGATAGCAGTATTTTAATCTGTACGATAAAATCCACATGATAACGACCGATTCCAATGGACATAAGTCCACAGATAAGTGGCAATGTCCAAAGTAATATTTTTATGAACCTTGATTTCAATTGAAAGCCACCTTCAAGTTAGTATTTTGCGGCCTCTGATGGAGGATTTAAGATCTCATGAACTTGCTCGTCCGTTAATTCATAATTATAGAAACGTTTATAATAATCCTTAATTTCCTCACTCATGTCGTATGTAAATAGCTTCGGATAATTTTTCTGTGCCATCCATTTCAGCATCAGAGGAGCATCTCCACTTGGTGGATACCAACGATAGATGCCAAGTGGCATTTTGTACACTTTTTTATCTTGTACTGCTTTTATCTGACTCCAGTCTTGTCCTTCAAAAATATTGTTATATAAATCTTCTGGTTGCGTCTCCGTGAAATTAGTAATGTAAATAATGTCTGGATTCCATTCATAGATTTGTTCCATATTGACTGCTTTAATTCCATTAATCTCATCCGCAGCGACATCAATGCCCCCGGTTGAATTTAGCCATCGGTTCCCATGCATATTAACTCCTGGTACCGAAATTTCCCCGTTACTATGATATTGCAGAAACATAACACGAGGTTTATCTTCTTCTTTTACTCCTGCAAGAGTTTCGTTGATCATGGCTTGATTTGCTTCGCCTTCTTTAATAATTTCTGCTGGTCTTTCGGTTGTACCTGTAATGTCACCGGTTAAATTCAACCAACGATTTATAGTATCAAGCGGGTTCAACGAAGTCGTTGTTGTATCCAAAGCAACGGTCGTTATACCGGTCTCTTCAAGTTTCTTTACAGTCTTTTCTTGGTTAGCAATTTCAAAATATACTTGAGGATTTAGTGATAATAGTTCCTCGACGTTGACTTCGCCATTTTCAATAAAATTCGTTTTTGCATCTAGAATGGATGGAGAAATATCTTTTAGAATCGAATGCGATGCTGCGTTATATGAATTCGGGTGCATCCCTGCAATTTCATCCGTTGAATTGGTCGCAATATACCATGTAGAGAAGTATGGAAGTATCCCCCCCATAACTACACGATCCATTTTTGCGGGGATTTCTACCTTTCGGTTTAATTCGTCGACAATTAGCTTTGTTTCTTGAGTGGGTTCGAGTTCTTTACTCACAGACGTCTCTGCATTGCCGCATCCAGCTAATAAAAACATGAACGCAGTAACAGGTAAAATTAAGTTTCTCTTCATTTTTTCTCCTCGTTATGTTAGTGTTTTAATTGATAATGATTATCATACTCATTTGTATAATGTAACTTAACGAGTTTATTTGGTCAATCTTTAATTCTTAAATTAGAGATTAAGAGGCACTGTCATTCTTTGAATTGTGATTACGAAATTTTGCATTAATTATCGATAGGAGGCCTTTTTTCGTGGCTCAAAATAAAGAAATTTTATGGCTAGATCCAGGACATGCATTTGGTCTACAGAATCGTACAAATCGGTTCATGGTAGAAAACTTTGCCCAACATGATCAGTATGACTTTGCTAAGTTAAATCTGGAACGATTCAAATGTATTATCGTCCATGATTTTATTGATCAAGAATATATGTTCAAGCATAAGGGGAAGATTTCTTCATTTTTAGACGAGGGTAAAATTGTTATTTTCTCTGGACAATTGTTTAAAGAATGGCTGCCTGGCTGTTCAATTTTCACGCCAAAAACAATACATTCTCACACAGATTATGAGATTTCTATTGCTGCACCACACCCTATTTTTAAAGACGTTCAACTAGATGATATGACTTATAACAAAGGTGTTGCAGGTTTTTTCGCTCGTGGTACTCATTCACCTGTTCCAGCCAAAGCCGAAGTATTACTTACACTTCCTGACGATATGCCGGTAACCTATATTGATCGACATTCAACCAAAGGAACCATTTTAGTTCATGCAGGTCGAGACCTTTTTGCCTATCGTATGCAAAATAAATCGACAGATCGTATTAGTACACAACTTCTTCAATGGATTCATGATGAATACGAAGCAATACAAAATTCGGGAGGAAAACAATGAGAAAAATTGCTGTAATTTATAGTGGAAATGCGCCGCATCATCGTACTTTCAACGAACCTAAGTATCGACAATATATTCAAGAACTCATTTACTTTCCTGAATTTTTAAATACCTCTTTAGAAAGTTATGATGTATTGATTGTCCCGTCTCAATTGAACGAAAAATTACTTCTTGAATCTAAGGAGAAAATGAATGATTTTGCACAGCGGGGAGGCATTGTGGTTGCATTCGGTCCGCAACCTTGGGAGTGGATACCGAACCAAAAGTGGGAAGATCGAGAAACGAATTTCTGGTGGTGGTTAGAAAAAGGAGCAAATAGCGGTCTTGTCTTGACTTCATCTGAATATGACCTCTTTAACTACATTACTTTATCGGATGCAACTTGGCATCAGCATGGCGTTTTTTGGCCAATAAAAGGTACACAAAAGCTCATCACAACAGAAGATGGCGGTGCAGTTCTGTATGTAGATAAGATAAGCACACGTGGAACTTGGATTGTTACAACACTAGATCCTGACTATCATTTTGGCTCTTACTTTATGCCTGCAACGGAGCGTTTCCTTGATGGTTTTCTTCCTTGGCTAGCAAACGGGGAAATATAAACAGAAATAGGTCATTTAAACTTGAATTTATTATATTTTTCCCATGTCCAATACTCAGATCCTTGGCATACGATCAATCGAGGAAACTTACCGCTATGATCATCACATGCCCTTAAAATCCTTTCGAGAGGATGTTCCATATTTTCGCTCCTACTCTAATAATCCCTATCACCTATCAACGTGATCTAACCTACAAAAGGCGTGTAGTTCCCCTTGCCCACCCTCACCCTCAACCTTAAATCAGCACGTGGTAGTTACATTAAAAAAATACACTGTACATGATGGCTCGCATCTGTAACAATTCTGGGCTAATTTATAACATTTCAGATATGGCCCTGCATCTGGATCTTTCCAACCTCACCCGTTGGAGGGGTTTGTGCTCACCTTTAAGGAACAAGAGTTACCTGCTCTACACGCTCATGCTTATTTGGTTATATCGTTAAGATTGGTAGTTACTTCGGTGCATCCTCAATTAGATCAATGGTCCAGTTCTTCTCTTGTATGCGGAAATCAAGCTCACGGTAGTTCTTAGCCAGCTCATCCATTTGTTTTTGAAGGGTTGGCACCTCAATGACCGTAAGGAACTTCACCTCTGACCGCGAATAACGTTCTTGACGGATGGACGCCGTTTCCAGCAGTTCGTCCAAAATTTTTCGTTTTTGCATCATGCTGTCCCGCTCTACGAGAACATCCGCAAGGCTCTTCCCGTCAGCGAACACGGTATGTGAATTGGTCTTGTTGATCTTCTTAATCCAACTAGCCAATTCTTCCATCGTGCGGTCGAGTTCAACAAAAAGCTCGGTGGGATTCTCAACTGGCTGTTCTCCCTCCTGCACCTTTACCACTCTATCCAGCCGCTGCTTCAACTGCGCGATCCTGCGCTGACAGTCAGCGCGCAATACCAACGCTTCTGCAAGTTTCATCATGACCCTCCTTTTTATAGCCTTTCATCATAAAGAACAACGGAATTCTTAGTCTCCGTTCATACGTTTCCCGATTACTAAAATGCCGCTCATCCGGCCGTGACTCCCTAACCTGCTCTATCAGAAACCCCGCTCTCTGCAGCGCGGAAAAATAGTCCTCTACCGTTCGATGAAACTTCTTCACCGTTCGGCCCAGCCACTCCTGTTCGCGTCCACCCGCGACAAAGTAATTGTCGACCGTCCAATCCTGCTTCTGTCCTGCCGTTTTCGGCAGTCCATAGGACGATGTCATGACTGGATGCTCTACGGAGAACACAAAGCTCCCGCCGGCCTTCAGTGAAGTATATACATGGCTGAACAGCGCATCGATGTCTTCAATATAGTGAATGACGAGCCGCGAGACGATCAGATCATATGCAGCCTCCGGTGCCTTCCAATCCTCCAAAGCCAGATGGATCACGCATCCGTTCGACATAGGGTCGAGTGTCTTCCGTGCATGCTCCACCATGTTAATAGAGCCTTCTAGCCCGGTATATTGTGACGCACCCAACTCAAGCAACTCACTACCATAGGTAGCGGTACCACAGCCCAGGTCCAGAATCGACTTCCGCCGCACATCGCCCATCATTTCATAAATAATCGGCTTTTCCAGCGTATCATTGGCATTCTCGCTCCAGCTTCTTCGCTGCAAGTAACTTTGCAAAAAAGCTTCCTGATCATAATGGTCTGATCCCCGGTACGCCGTCATCTCATTCTCCTTGTCCGCGTGGCTTCCACATGACTAACTCATACAAAAGTAACCTTAAGCTCTGTCCAACCGCTCTCCTGATAAGCTTCATGGACTCCGACTTCTTTAATCCGCTTTTTCGGAACATGCTTGGTCCGTAACACAGCCGTCCATTCTTGCGCGAAAAGTTGAGGAGTTAAGCGAACTTCATGATCGCTGATCCACACGGCTGAAAACTTTTGACCGTCTACCAAGCTGCTGAAACCCTTTCTGAACCAGGGGTGCTCCTCCTCTTTAGAGACTCCTTCCGGGTTCATGCAGACGTATAAGGATATATCATCACATAGCTGCAACAGCTGAAAATGCCTTGCGATGATCTGCTCATCCGGATAGTTCAGCTTCTCTTTCAATCGATCCTGCCGCGCCAGTTCACGCTGATAGAATGCAAGCTCTGCTTCCTGTCTGGAATCCTGATCCGATTGAAAAAATGACGCATAATGCATGCTGCAGAGCATTGCCGCGTAACGGCTCATCTCCTCGGTTTCGTCCACCCCTATTTGGTACAAGACCAACTTAGGCAACACAGGGTAATCTATGAATGAAAACGGCACGTTACTACGGTCATTCCATATTGGCATGGCATCCAACCGGATCCAGCTCCGATCATGCTCCTGGATAGCCAGCAGACAATCATCCTTGTACTTTCCGTCCAGAAACCATTCCTCCCGGAATCCCCGAGCCACTTCTTCCGAAAAATGTGCATGGTCATCCTGCGTTGTCATCACAAAAGCCTCTTCAGATTCCCGAATAATCATGGGATTCCCTCCTTAGCTTTTACTTCAGCCCCCAACATAGGCTTGTCGCTTAAACACCATAACAACGTCCCTCGACTGTCCCTGTGTTTGGCTCGTATCAAAACACGATACCAGCTCCCAACCTTCATACCCGTGCTTGTTCAGCAGTTCGTCCAGTTCTTCCTCATTCACTTTACCGCCCAAAAAACCGCCGGTCTGATATTTCACCGTTCTATATTCCCACTGGACCATCATGCGTGTCCTCCTTATTTAAAAACCGCTAAACTTGTTAGTACTTAAAAGGCAACGTATTCTTTTACCATCAGCTCGATCTTTTCTTTGTTCATCTTTCCCAGATGATCCTTCCACTCGATCTCCAGGTAAGATAGCTCAATATCTTCACGGGTCGACAGCTGCTCAGGTATGGATGCATCTCCGGAAATAGAGCCAACGTCCGTAACCTTCTGGATAGCCGAGCCACCTTCAGCAGTATGAGCGCTTGCAAGGACACCGATACTGTGTCCATCTTGCTGTTCGTAAAATGTATAAGCAACGTAAGAAATATCTTCAACATCCTCTTCATTACCGAGATACGTCAGCTGCCCGGAGCCTCTCCATATCGACGCGTTGGATGACTTAATGATTTTATAGTTTTCTATTTTCCATGCTGCATCACCGGAATCCTCCCCCTCCAGCACATACATCTCCGTCGGACCCGCGCTTGCACTGGAAACCTTATTATTCTGGGAGTAGAGCAGGTACAGCGTGAGGATGTTAGCTACAAGAAGTCCAGCTATAAGCCAAACAACCCATTTTATCCATCGTGTATTCTGCATATGTCAGAGTCCTTTCTTGTTCCGTTATAGCGTTTAATGGCAATCACCTAATTGGAATCTCCGATATATCGTGGTGTTGAGATCCCCTCCATGAGCGGCTTCACCAGCGCATCCGGATAGACCCGAATTTCGTTCATGCGGGCAAGCTCGATCCATTCCACACCGATCTGGGCATCATCCGGGTTATGGCCGTTAAACACCTCATCCTTGGTCTCCATTTCACATTCAAAATAAAACTCCACCTGATGAATATCCGCATCCCATTCCGCAAACTGATGGTTCTTGCCTATGTATTCCCGGATAAACAGAATATCCTTCACCTTTACGCTGCATCCGATTTCTTCAATACATTCTCTGACGACCGCGTCCTTCAGCTCCTCATATTTCTCTTGCCCGCCACCGGGAAACAAATAGAAAATACCGTCCTGATCCACGTTCTTTGTCAAAAGAACTCGTTCGTTCTGTATGATGACCGCCTTGGCCGAATTTCGGATTGGTTTCATAACAGTTTACTCCTCTATTTATGTATATTCGCAATGAATTTGCTCTGCTAATTCCACCTTAACTTAGAAATGAAGTAACGGCAACTTGGGTCCTATTACTGCGGCTAAATATTCTTGCCATCGAAAAACCGGCAAACAGCGGTCCACCTCAAGTGAAGTCCCTATATCCTCCTATTGTTCAACACCACAGCTGTAATAATCATAAACAAAACAGCAAGAGCTGATAAAAGTACTGTCAACACAATTACGCTGTTATCTTTAATCCCGTTATCTGCTGCCATCTCGCTGTGCTGTTTAGGCTGAATCGTATCGTCACTGCCGCCATATTCACGATCAAAGAGGGCTTTAACGAAGACCAATTCATTAGTTTTTACAGCGATGGCTTCTTCAGGAGGAATCCCTTGAATGGAGTAGTACTTCGTTCCTTTCGGAAAAACATTGGAGAAGTTACCGCCACTGTAGGCTGTTTCGTCACTGGAATAATTGGTTACTTTACCGACGACTTTTCCAAGCAGCACCTCAGCTACAACCTCTTCTGTGATGACAAACACTTTTCCATCGTTGACGACAAAGGCATATGCCCATTTCGCAGACACAGCTGATATGCACAGAAAGAACATTATCAATGCCAAAAGTGGTATTTTTACAAAACGGAGGATTGGAATCATTTCATCTACCGGGCCTGGAGGAAACTTTCATTCTCACCCGGAGGGTCAACGATAGCGATAGAACTTGGAACATGGGCCAGTCTCGTCAACGAAATATTAACGAATTGCCCTTGTTCAAGCTTATGAAGCACTTCAGGCACGAAAACTCTGTACTTCTTCAGATTCCCGTCATTTCTGCTTACATGGATCGTTCTTCCTTGTTTATGGACGATTTGTCCATGAATTTGTCTCGTTGCGGATGTTACTAGATCCGTAATGATGATCACTACAAATCCCGCGAAACATAATATGGTCACAAAATATAAAAAACCGAATCCTGAAGGTTCGAAGCGAGCATGATGCATAGCAAATAAGCCTACCGAAAGAAATAAAAGAATGATGTTTGAACAGAGATGTAAGATCAACCACTTGTTAACGTTTAGATCCATTATCCATTTCTCCTTATTCAAACCTTTTCTTGACCCCATCTTTTTCGATTTCCACACCGACGCTGTTCCTCCATCCTCCAGCGCTAGATATATCTCTGTTCATTATCTTTCCATAAAAAACCATCGACCGATTACTCTGGTTATGAGGGACTAGTGAAATCGTCTGGGGTTCAATTTCAAACTGCATAAACCCGTCATCCAACAGTGGACGAATCGTGATGCTATGCTCTTTACCGTAATTGTACAGGTTAAGCTGGCACTTTATTTTGACTGTTTTATCTTCCGTTTCGTAATTACACTGACTGTCTTTTTTAGAAAAAGCTACAGAAGATACACCAGTTGAATTGAATTTGGTTAAAAAGAAAAGATTCTCTGTTATGAACGGAAAGATCATTATAAACGCGACACAGCCGATAATAAGCCGACTCATGATTTTAGGATAGCGAGATTGATAAATTCTCGACGCTCCGACAACACCAAAGATCAACAGTAGAAAACCGAATAAAACCGGCAGGTGCAGGCCCCTACTTTTCCCATCTGTCCAAGGAGAAATCCCAATCCATCTAAATAGATCATCGCCAAACGAATAACCCAAATGATGAAAGGACAGCAGCAGAAGCCCCAGTACAACAGCTGAGATATATATGATCTTGATCTTCAGTTTATCATCCCCTCCGCCCTTACTCTTCCATATTGTAACAAATAAAACAATTTAGATGTCCACAATATTGAAATTTCCAAGAAAGATATATTCGGGATTGGTTACTTATCACGTGATGGCATGATCTGTTCCGCTTTTCTGTTCATGAAGCAACCGCTGCTTGCGTCCAAACAGGCACACGAGCACATGTACAAAGACACAAGCATCCATAAGGAACAGCCCAACAAGATACATAGGCCCTAAGATGCCTGGAAAATACAAATTCATAAACAGTACATGTACGCCACCGAATACTAGATAAAGTAGCCCGTTCCGTATTCCGATTTCACGCAAACTTAAATGCTCTCCTGCACCAGTTATACGAATACGGACAAGCGCTTTACCAAGGGTTCGGCCCCCGTTCAGGTAAGGAATAAGAACGAAATATACGGATGTTGCAAGAAAATATGCCCCCGGAACATTCAACACGCCCAGCAGAAGTACAACAGGAACCAGTACTATCCAGTCCACCATAAATGCAATCGCCCGGCGTGTATAGCTGACGCGCTTTTGCGAGAGATCTACTTCCTGGTCCAACCGCGGCAGATGCGAAGAAGCCCAGCGAGCCATTACAAAGCCGATCATGCCGCCGAGTGTGTTCAAAAACAGATCATCCACATCAAACAACCGGTAAGGGTAATCATAAAAGCCGTAGATCCCGGTCACCTGCGTTACTTCAAAAAACAATGATAACCCCAAGGAAGCTACCAGACACGTCAACCAGCTCTTCCGCAAATAGTAACGCATAAACATGCCGAACGGCACGACCAGCGCAATATTAAAAACCACCTGTAAAAAAGCTCTTTCCTTTATTAGCCGAACATACGTGGATGGATCAGACCATACAACCCGTGTCTCCGCCATAATATCTTGAATAAAGTTGAAAGGAATCAACTGCGCACAAGACGACATAGGCGCGTTGTGTCTTGAAGCCGGCATAGGCAAAATAACAAGATACAGTGCGTTCATCAGATAAAGTAAAAACAAGTACAACAGAACTCCACGAAATTTATTAAAATAACCGTGCTTCCGGTACTGCAGCACAAGGATTGGAATGGCACACAGCATAGCAGCTATAGGAAAGGTCAAAAACGCATACGATATCGGAAACAAATAATAATCCAGCACGTTGATCACCCGCCCCCACTTTTTGATATACATTTATTGTAGACCCCGAAGGTTAAAAGAAGAGGAGTCCCAGTTTAAAAAAAGTTTAAAAATTCCCTAAGCAAGTAGGTGGCAGCGGCCGTACACAACAAAGAACCCACGCATATGCGCAGGTCCCAGGGTAAGCTTAACATTAGCGAATGGATTCCGCAATTTTTATGATCTCACTAGTTGAAATGGCTTCTTTTCCGTGTATTCCGTAAAAAACATGGTTATATTCCCAGTCCAGATTTCTGTCACCCGTTAAAATCGCATCGATTCCATTAACCTGTACTTGTTCCATCTCCTCGAATGTTCCAATTTCATAGGCATTTTCTTTTATCCCTAACATTTGACTTATAGTAAATGATTTTCCTGAATGCTGATTCGTAAACGAAATGAAGAGATATTGATCAATAACGTTTCCTTGTTCATCTGTGATAAATTTTGCTTGATCAAATGTATATCCTTCAGGTAAGTAACTAGGCAGAATAACATCAAAGCCAGCATACTTATTTAGTTCGCCCGAATCCGTAACAACAAAGTATTGATCATCTTCACGATTCAGCTTTGCCTTTTCGGATTCAGTTATGATTTCATTATCTTCTGAAATTCCTGCGATTTTCTCCCCGTCTGCTGTATACATCTCATGTTGATTATTTGTAAGGACTTCGATAATATGGCCATTCTTATCATATAGTTTGCCTTTTAACTCTTCGGGAACAGCTATCATCTCAGGGCTTTCGCTTTGTGTCCCTCGCAATTGCCCCGCCGAAAAGGTCTGGATAATCCTGTTCACGATCGTTTCAGCGAATGAGGGCTGTACCAGAGTAATTGTACCAAAGAAAAGAATACTGATTGAAGTGGCGATTAAAGTGAATTTTTTTATTTTATTACTTTTTCTCATGTTATACCCGCCTTTATTGGGTTCCATCCTTCTTAAGGATTGCCTGAGCACTGCTTCTTTGTCACTATGCTGACTGAAGTCTTGATTAGCCAACTTTTTGCCTAACCTCAACATTTCTTTATATTCGTCAGAGGCGATTGAATTAGAATGCTTATCTCTATTTAAGTAGTCATCCATATCGTTAAGAAATTGATCTTCCTGCTGTTTTCTATCCATTTTCATTCCTCCTCCATCTCTTTTTTTAACTTTTTCATCGTCCGATAAAGGATCACCCCGACGTTGCTTTCACTTATGCCCATAATTTCGGCAATATCTTTATTTTTTAAATCTGCTCCGAACTTCAGGGCAACCAAATTCCGTTCCCTCATACTCAACACGAGTAGAGCTTTTGCCAGCTTGTTATTCGTATCCGTAATTTCAATGAGCTGTTCGGGATTTTTTTCTTTCGATACCAATGATTTAATGGCATCTAGGGAAAAAAGCTTTTGTTTTTTCAAGCTTCTAAAATGGTCGTTTACCACATTTCGAACAATAGCAAACAACCATACTTCAAAAGGGGATTTCTCCTTCGAGTAAGTATCGAGTCTTAACATAATTTTATTAAAAACCTGACTGGTCAAATCTTCGGATGTGTGATGGCAATGTATTCGATAATAAATATAGTTGTAGACCCTTTTGTAATAGCTCTCGAATATAGCCGTAAGTTCCAGTTCCTGCTCTTTGCATACAGCTTCGGTTTTTTCATTTTCCTGAAATGGATAGACTAAGGCGTGCTGTTTCACTTGTTGTTCACCCCTCCTTCCTCGATTTACTTAGCTAAGTAATCTCACATGTTAATACGGAGGATTTCCTATACCATTACACTGTAAATGTTTTTATTTACACCGTATCGAAAAAATGTTCCGTTGCGGCCTTTTTATTTCATATCAACATTGATTCTTGTACTGTTTGTAATCGTGACAATAGAAAAACTGCACCTCCAATGGTTAGATGGTGTCTAACAATTGGGGTGCAGTTCACACAGCAGTGGTTCTAGTTTGTTCTATAAGCGAATTTATAAAATTATAATAGCTATTCCACAGACTTTGAAGAAGTCGATCTCATATACAACGGAGGTTTCACGTCATCAATAAGCAGAATACCGTCATATTGGTCACGGGCAACCAGACTTTCTGGAATCATGCCCCAGCTGTAGGTGTAACGCGGTTCGAACATCCATGAATTTCCCCGCTCATTAGTACGGTAACGCAAATCAATGAAGGTGTAAGGTGAGCCGCTTGCAGACAGGATCGACTCAACCGATCCGGACGCCAGTGGGAGAACGTCATGCGGATTACCCATGTTGTCTGCGGTTTCGCCGCTTGCAGGGTACAATCCAAGCACGTAGCTGTATTTTTTCATATCATCAGGAAGCATTTCGCCCATTAACTTAACAGGATATGGTGAACCCATCACTTCACTTTGCGCTTTACGGATATGATCATTGTGAGCCCATACGATAAATTTCTCTGTCGGATAGACGTCGGTTGCAAGCCACATCAGATTATCCAGCATCGCCTTATCTCGCAATTCCATTGACTTAAGGAACCAGGTGTATTCACCCTCTCCCATACCAATATTCGATTTAATGGATATTTCCACGTATTCCTTGGCAACGGATATCCGATCATTTAGACTTCTCTCCAGAAGAACTGGCAGCTTATCATTGGTAGGGTACAGCTCTTTCAGGAGGGCTTGGCTCGATTCCGATCCCGTAGCTTTCAGAACATCCTTGTATACTTGGATCAACTGGGCCTTCTCTTTCTGGTAAGCTTTAAGATCCGTTCCGGCGGAATATTCGGATAGCTTCTCCTCTGCCTCTTGCAGGCGCTGGGCCAATTTATCGTCTTTCAGCCAATCCCCGTCCAGAAGGGGAAATTGCAATTGCATATCAAAGCCGGTAAGCGCCAGCGGCTGTTCTGATTTTTGGGTTGTTTTTATGTATTCGAATAACGGCATTGTCTCTTGCGCCCACCATACACCAAAGATGGAATCCTTCATCGTCTGTTCAGCGCTCTGGGTGCCCGATTTACCATAAGCTAGTGAAGCATTGCCCAGACCACTTTCAAAAGCAAGCACATTGTATCCCATCTCCTGGTGCAGGAACTGGATTAGACGTGTCTTCGCCAAATTGAATTCCCTCACACCATGGGAGCTTTCCCCGAGAAAAACTATTCGCTTATCATGCAGCAAAGGCTTTAGCATGTCCAAGTCCTTGAACTGTCCTGCTCCTCCCTTGCTGTCAGCCGGCTGGATGGACTCCAGCTTGTACGCATGATCCTTGGTCCAAGACTCCCATTCGGCAATGGCTTCATTAGATGTACGGACTTCCGTGACCTTGCCTTGAACGGCTTCTGCAGCAGCATATGCGCTGTTGCCTGTGAACACCGTACTTCCAATAACCGAAGCCGTTAGTATAAATGCGGTTAACATATGTTTTTTTGTCTTGTTTTTTAACATGTGTGTCATTCATCCCCTCAATAATTGATCCTGGTCAAGCTATTAATCCTCTTCCCAAAACAAATCGTCTAACGTCCTGGACAGCGCCTTACATATAGCAACACATAAACTCAGTGACGGATTGTACTTGCCTAATTCAATTAATCCAATCGTCTGCCTTGAGACGCCAACAAGATGTGCCAAGTCTTCCTGGGAAAGGTCTTTCTCCACCCGGGCTATCTTCAATTTCATATTTTTCATGCGATATTACCCGTTCCCTCCCTTAAGAATCGAACTGGTCTTTCTGAGATATCTTCTGACTCGTTCTGTTGGCGAGTTGGTGAACAATCAACATACCTCCAGCAAAGAGCGGAATATTGATTACCAGCGATACAAGAGTGACAAGGAAGAAATACCATAATCCCGTTGTCCAAGTACCATCTCCATACAAGACCGCACTTCGAATACCGAAAAACAATGCCAAAAAGCCACCGATTCCTATACCCCAGAGTGTATTTTGAATGTTAAAAGAGACCTTACTTCTGCTGTCATGTACCTCAATCTCGTCTGAATAAATGCCCAGTAACACGCTCCGGATGCCAAAATACAGTCCCCCCGCTATAACAATGACCAATTCTAGCAGAGAAGATTTCCAGTCGCTTAGCATAAAACTTTTCACGACAACTGATATTGTACAGATGCTCATGATCAGTATGTAAACCTCTTTGTAAATCTTGTTCTTCATATTGACGATGCGCTCGTCTTCAACTCTGTTTCTATTGAACCATTTCATGATCAGGTTCCTCCCGCAAGATAGCTGGTTAACATTTCCTAATAAGCCTATTATACTGAATATACGTCATAATGCAATATATATATTGCAAAAAGGTGAGTATATTATGTTTTCACAAAAAAATATAAGCCCGGCAACATGCCGAGCTTTCAATTATATCTATTTTTGAAAGTCATATGAATTGCTTGTTGGCATACTGCTGCACATTCTGTATAAACTCCGCTTCCTCTGCCTGATCAGCGAAAGATCTTCTAGGGACGATCGTGGCCTGAAGATTGTTTACAAAAATATAAATATTCTCCTTATCCTGTCTCAACTCATGAATTCCGTCCCAAAAGCATTTTGACTGACTTCGAGCCGTAGAATCAAACAGCCCCGCACCATTGATCTCAATCAGATGTTCGCCTAAAATTCCATCGTGGGCCTTCACTAATTTCATCGTTCTGCCCTTGATTCTGTACAGAAATAACACATCCGCTAATCCTCCAATGATCACACCGGCAACAATAGCGTAGACCCAGCTGGAACCAAGCAGCTTCGAAATCACAATACAAGAAATCGGGATGCTCAGCAAACTGATGATCATGGATATTTTATACTTTGGTAAATTGAACATGACGTATTTATTAAACTTCCAAAAATCCTCTTTGGTCAGGTCTGCAACAACTTTCATAGGTATGGCTTCCCTCCGATATTATTGATGTATCCTGTCTGGATACACTTTCATCAACCGCTTCTAGTATAAGCGAACTTGTGACATATGAACATTGTCGATTTTGCAGGTTATCAACCATTTTCAAAAAATATCGATCCTTGCGTGGCTTTTTCTGCTTTCCCGGTGTCTAATGATGTGTAAGCTCAAGAGGAGGTTCAACCATGTCAGGAGCTCATGACAAACAACACCCTGTTATTCCGGAAATGCAGGGCAGCTACGAAAATATTGAAATCATATTTCATCAATATTAATTTACATGGATTTTTAAGATCGCTCAAAATACGCTTAAAAATGAATACCGCAGAATATCCCGTACCCTGGAAAGTTCCTCGGATCTTACGGGTTATGAATCACGGCTGATTTCTCTTGATTTTACGAAGCATGTTGAAATTCGATTTGACATCAGTTCCGCTGTGAAAACATTAGGTCCTTTGGACAATCAGATCATTTTATTACGTTTTTTCGTCGACTGCACCATTGCAGAAATTTCTGAAATTGTAGGTATGCGTGAAATCGCCGTGAAGAACCGGCTATATCGAACATTAGACAAATTAAAAGTTGAATTAAAAGAGACCTATTTAACGAGCTTCAGAGAAATGTGGAGAGAATTAATACGAAGTATAAACATGTTCCGTCCACAAAAATAACGATTGAAATCTATCCCGATCTTCCCACATTCCATCAAGCAGTAGGTGAACAGGACGCGCCTAACTGGTTCATGGGAACGATGGAGAACAACATCTTAAAAATCGTTTCACCGCTGAACCCGGGACCTGAGCATACGTATGAATCCATTTTAAAATCAACCGTACACTTATATGCCATGTGGCTCATCAGCGATATCAACCCGGCAGCTCCAAAATGGATGCGCCAAGGTATTGGTGGGTTTGAAGCTAAACAAATGGCAACAAGCTTCATTAAAAGCAGCATCGCAGATTTAATCCATCGGGGCGAAGTGCCGCAGTTTCATGAATTTAATAACGATTCTTGGGATTTTGAAACGATGAAAGGTTTTCAGCTGTCATACACTATCGTCGAATTCATTATTTCGGAATACGGGATCGAAGAGTTGAACAAACTTATTCGGAATCTGGCTGGTTTTCAGGAGATTTTCCATTGTTCAGAATCTAAGCTGTATGAGGAATGGGAAAAAATCAGTGTAGATCAAAAGAAGCTCGGCAGTTTGCCGGGCTTCTTTTTACATGGAGCAGCTATGGATGTTACCCTTACCATATAAGATGAGCTAAAGATTCTCAGCCTGAACGTCACTACGAATGCGAATTATTCTTCCTATCGCACTTTCTTAGAATTAACACCACCATGTTACTTTCCATTCTTAAGCTGAACGCGCAGCTCATCTTCCGGTTTCTCGGTTGTATAATTCATAATATAGATCTCAAGCTCTGACTTGTCGAACTTCTCATACACGTCCATTTCCCTATTGTCTCCATTCCCTAGCAAACTTATCATAGCTGATTTCCCGTAATTCGGCTCCTTGCCGTCAAAATAATAGGTTTGATTTACTCCGCCAAACCTCGGGTCGGAGCTCAAGGACTCCACATAAAGGTTATTCTCCTTCATGTAGTATGTCCATGTGATTGGATATCCCGCAATGTTGGTGGTTAGGCTTTGATGTTTACCCGATATGCCGGTTAGCCTAATCGGATTCTTGTCCCCAGCATGCTCATCGACGCGGTGTTTCGCGATCAAGGAAACGGGTTTATTGGTCAGGGAGGCTGCGTCCAGCCCGGTCATTTCAAAACGCAGCTCCGTCTTGTCGGATTGGTCCGGTACATACCATATACCTCCGTTTAGCAATGTACCGCCTACATCCAGCTGATACTTCATATACGGAACCGTTGTGTATTTCTCTTCATGCGTCAAAATCAAGCGGACCTGGGTCGGGGTGACAATCATTTCATGGATCTCCGTTCCGCCAGGGACCTGGTCCAGAGGGATATTCAATTCTTCCTTAAATGATCCACTCTCCAATTGTTTCTTGGAAAGAGCCATATTTACGCTCCATGTCCCATTGGCTGTTCCCAACGTACGATCATAACCAAGCTGGAACTGAGTGCCTTTTTCCCGTAATTGATCAGACTTAAATATTTGTTGGCTCAAGTATTCTCCGGAATCTCCCGGCGTTCCAGAAATAGGAGTTCCCGCTTCTATAATAGGCTCATTTTTGTCATTCATGGCTTGAATCCGTACCCAGCTTCTGTGTTGGAGCTCAGGATCAGTAAACGTAACGGCCGATTTCAACAGCACCTTGTCCCCGGACTGATCAAAAGACTGCAGTGTCACACTGCCTATACCATCCTTCTGAATCTGGAAGACTTGCGTTTTAGGGTTATGAGGGTCGAAGTTGATGATCTGCTTCCCATCACCGGTGAAACGAATATTCTCCATCGTAAACTCAACGTCGGTAATGCTGCCATCCACGACCCACTCCGTCTCAAAATAGCCTTGGAATACACCAAGCTCCGCATTCCACTGATGGGAATAATATCCATCAATTGGATTTCCCTGATGATCTTTAAGCCCAATGTGATCAAAGCTCACTTGTTTTCCATCCCATGACGAGCCGGGATCCAGGCTATAGAGCAGAAAGGTCCGATTCTCATCCGTAAAAGCCGTATGCAGGGTCAATGTGATGTCGTTGTTCGTAACTGATTGCTCAATCGTTTGGCCAAGACCTTGTTCTAGGGCGGACTGAATACCAGCTCTATACGAAAGGAGACTGGACCAATCATAAGTTAATGCTGCATAGACTGGTGTAGCCATCAGAGCAACGGATATTCCAACGACAATCGCTGTTTGTTTTCGTTTTCGAGGGCGAAGCGGTATCGATTCACTGCCTACGACCTTCAGCTCATTCTGCTGGATACTGCTCCACATCCGGTCAAAATCAGGATAAGACACTGTATTCGAAGCCTTCATCTGGTCTTTCAGATTCTTTTCAATACGTTCCATATTGTTTCTCTCCCTTCAACCAAAAGCTTTGATTTTGTTTGAGCTTTTTGCGCATGATCTTCAATGCTTTGTGAAGCCTTGATTTCACTGTACCTACGGGTATTTCCAGTGTCTCGGCGATTTCCGCCATCGACAACTCGCCGACGTACCGAAGCGTAATCACAGCCATCAGCTTGTCCGGAAGCTGATTCAGCAGTTTCTCCCATTCGGCTGCTGCCTCTTTCTCTAATACGATGGTGTCTACAGACTTGACCGACGCCGTGGTCTGCTCATGAAGCCACTGAACCTGGTTCTGCTTTTCCCGTTTGGTCTGTTTCTTTTTAAGTAAGTTTAAGCAATGATTCATCGTGATGCGCATGATCCAAGCGCGTATATGCTCAACACTTCTCCATTTCTGACGAAATACGGTGACGAATACGTCATGACAGAGATCTTCCGCATCTTGTGCGTTCCGCAGCATGTAATAGCACGTGCGGTACACTTCCTTGTTATAAGAATCGAATAACTCGCGTTCCGTCAATGAAAGGCACTCCTTTCTTAGCGTTATGCAATATAAACAAATGACCCTCTGAAAGGGTTCACATTTTTTTCATGTTGCTGCATCACTACGAAGTGCGGATCATAATCCATTTATATTGAATTATTTCATTTTAACAAAAAGAACACCTGTCTCACTCTATAAAAAGAGGGGCAGGTGCTCTACCGTTATTACCAAAATTAATCTAAGATCTTGCAATTACGGGGAATCTGTCTCGTTCATAATAACTGTTGTCTCTAGATTTTTTTCATGTACTTATAAATCGTTACGTAACAACGAAAGAAGTTCTTCAACAATCCCAGGACTGGCAATCACGACTCCTTCTCCGTACAATTCAACGGGAATTTCGGCAGAGACTTCTCCGATATGACCCGTTATTGCCCCTGCTTCACGAGCGATAAGACCTGCTGCTGCAACATCCCATGGAGCTAAACTTTCTGTATGTGCGTCTAGACGGCCGGATGCTACATAACAAATATCAATTGCCGGTGCGGCCAATCGACGAATATCTCTGCAATGAGTAGCTAAGAGATTGACTCTTTCAAGCGCCAGATGAACTTTGCTTTTATCATGAGGGAAGCCAGTGCCGACAACGGATTCCGATAGTGTATTCACAGGTTGAACTTGAAGCTGCTCACCGTTGCAAAAAGCGCCACCACCTCGAACCCCGACATAGGTTACACCCAGATCTGGCGCATGTACAGCTCCTGCCCAAACAACACCATCTACTGCAATCGCAGCAGAGATAGCAAAATGAGGGAGATTACGAGAGTAGTTTACGGTACCGTCCAAAGGATCAATGATCCAAAGTGGACCTTTAAACCTATCTTTAGCCAAAACCCCTTCCGTCGTTTCTTCCGAAAGAATACCATGTTCAGGGTAAGTACTAACAATAGCGTCACGAATTATATGATCAGAGGCTAAGTCTGCTGAGGTTACTAGCTCTCCTGCGTTTTTCATAGTTATCTCGACACGAGATTCATTTCGTAATTCAATGATTTTTTCTCCAGCTAAGCGGACCATTTTCTCGGCGAATATCGCCCACTCTTGTGCATCCTCTTTCATTTGGTGAACACACCCCATTTTAAGTCAAATGTAATTGCTCAATCTTCGTTACTTCAAATAATCCTTTAATCGAATAGATGCCAATTTGCTAAAACCATCAATTAAATTGAGTTTATTTACATCTTCCTTCTCAAAATTTATACGATGTATGACACCTCATTGAGTTACAATCCAAATCAATTGAGCCTTAACCTTAACGTTTCAATAAGTTCATATTCGTTCTGTTCTATCCATTGTGTTCTAATAACTAGTTGATTAAGAATAAATCGAAAATAATTATCTATCTCTCGCCCTGAATAATACTGACCTATGTAAATACATATCAATGATACATAGTACATCTGCATCAAAAAGGGAATCCATTTAATTTCTTCATCTGTTAATGTCATATGTTGAGAATACTCATCCAAAAATAATTCTAGATTTAAAAGTGAACCATCATCAAATTGAAGAAGATGGTTAATACAAATAGCTAATTCTAATGCACAAACATCATGTGAAGCAAAGTCAAAGTCTAACACTCCATTCATCTTCCTTGTTTTGCTATCAATAAGCAAATTAAAAATTAATATATCATGATGAATAATTTGCTTAGGTAAGGCGTCAATAATAGATTCATTTCTTTGAACGGCTTGAAAAGTATTTTTTAAAATAGACAATTGGTTATGATCAATATCAAAAGGTGGCTGATCAATAAAATGGCTTACAGCTCTTTCATTAGACAGTGAATGAAGATTATATATGTTATAGAATTTTATATCGCGTATTAGGGTATCACTTTTAAATTTCTTAAATGCAGCCGATATTTCACCAACGGTTTTTCCATACTCCTTAATATCTGATATCCGTGTTAAGTCAGGAACTTCTCCTTCAATAAAATGCATCACTGAACCAAATTGACCATTTGATAGCTCGACAAATCGATCCTCTGTCTTGGCAATTAAAAATCCAGGGAGCTTGAATGAAAGATCCTGTTGCTCAAGGAAAGTCGTTAATTCTATTTCGAATTTTAATTTCTCAAGATTTTTTGAGTGGTTGTCATATATTCTTGCAATATATTTCTTATTGTTAATGGTTAAAACTTGAGAGTAATTAGTTAGGCCGAATGGTACTGATTCGATGTTATCAATTTCTTCATTAAAATAATATGTCATCAGTTCTTTAATTAAATCCAACATGGTTTCCTCCTTTCATTGCCATATGTCGTATAACGTTGTTGTATTCACGAACCCTCACTGACTTAAGTGAGCGAAGCGAACGGGTCCGACGGACTTAGCCAGTGCAGGGTTGTCGCCTGATTTCACTCCTCCGAATTGCAACTTGGCGACCGAGGGACTCGCAAGAGGACTGATGCGTGAATAAGGTGTTATCCGATGCCACCACTTCTTCGAATTACTCACGATTATAACTTTATCCAGTAACGACAGATTCCGTCGATTATGGAATCAAGTTTTCCATTATTTCTTTCTGCTACTTTCCTGGAGCGCAAATTGATTTCATCACAAGTGACTAATAATTTATCAATTCCTAATTCTTTTGCTCTCTTTATCATTTCACTTAAAAAAAGCTTTCCATATCCTTTACCCCTCTCAGTTGGCCTAACAATATATCCAACATGGCCTCCGTACATTAATAACTTCTCATTTAATTGGTGCCTTAACTTCCCGTATGCAACAGGTTTTCCATCAACATACATCCAATAAATTGTTTGTGGTACGTGACCTTTAGGGAGGTCTATTCCCTTTGAATACTGAACCAATTGAGGTAAACTTCTCTTGAATTCTTCAAAATCATTCTCGGGAAAATTTGTTGTAAAACCATTCTCCCCCAGCCCTATCTCTTGTATCATCTCGAAGATATCTTGACCATCAATTTCTCTCAGTTCTTCCAATTCAATCTTCATTGAATCAACCTACTTTACAAATGTTTTGGCGGTTTCAGATAACGTTGTCATATTCGCGACGCCCATTCCCCTAAGATAAGATAGCTCCTATCTTATCTTAGGGGATGGATGTATCTGCCTTATGTTCTTCTTCGAAAATACATCGGGCAGATCAAGGCCGAATGGACCGCAGCACGAATATTACGTTATACGACGACTCTCTTAAATAACTCCCAGATTAATTATTAGTATGAAGAAAAGCGAATAGCTCTATATTCATTTCCTCTACTCCTTGTCCAAGCCATATTAGGTGTCCCCATGTATTAAGGATACAAAGTTTGGAATTTGAAATATTATTATGTGCATTATACGCATGCTCGATTGAAACAGCCCGATCATTTTGGCTATGCAGAATAAGAGTCGGGCATTTAATTGATTGCAAATCTGAAAGAGTGATATTACCTGTCTGCGATAAATCTATAAAAAAACCCTGTCCTGAGCGTTGGCGTTCTATCATTTCCTTAAACTTATTGATATCTTCATCACTAATATGGCTTTTTAATTCAGCATATGACAATTTACTAAAAGAAGGAGCCATCTGTTTAAAGATAAATTTGGGGAATATGTTAATCATAGAGCTGAGTAACTTCCATGTATATTTCTCCAGTGAAGGGTGGAAGAGCATTTGGGCTGCTTTATATTCTTTATCTTTAGGTGTAAGCCATTCTTTAGATACAGCAGATTGTAACGTAAGACTTTTTACACGCTCTTGGTATTTAGAAGTGAAATAAATCGCGCTAGGTCCACCTGCAGAAATTCCAATTACATGAACCTTGTCTAGCTTAAGATGATTTAAGAGCTCAATGTATGAATTGCAAGCCGTCGATAGGTTTAACCCATTATTAGGAGATGTTTTCCCGTACCCTGGTCTAGAAGGTGTAAGTATCGAATATCCTTGTTGTTCTAACTCCGTATATCCAAATTCTTCATTACAATTTGAATGCCCTCCGTGCATTACGAGAATGGGACTTCCACCTTTATTAACAATTGAGTATTCAATTGACAATTCATCGTTTTTATATACTTCAGTCGTTCTTTTCATATTTTGAATCACCTTCTTTATTCAACGGTTGGATTAATCTTTTAGAGATATATGTTTACTTCGGTCTGTCATATAACGTTTCTTGTATTCGCGAACCCGAGAACCTTAAAGGAGCGAAGCGACCGGCCGCTACGCGGTTATTCGCAAGGTTGTCCATCTGATCCCACTTCTATCGAAAATCCTTGAGCGGCCAAGGAATTGTCAAACTACGCGGCGTTAATACGGGGTTATGCGTAGTCTCTACCTTCCTCGCTCAGCTTTCAATATGATCTTATTAATAAAATCCGTTTTTGAATCAGCATAGGCCAACTTATTTGTTGAGTTTTCCTTCGTCAATTTTTCTTTTAGTTCTTGATATTTTTTTCTAGCGTTTTCATTGGTTCTTAAATAATCTCTCAACGTCAGTTGCTTATAAAGATATTCGCTTCCGGTCTGATACATATGGATTTGATGTGTTCTTGGTTCTCCTTTATTAGAATAATGGCGATCAGGTAATACATCAGTTCCTTTGTAAGAGTATCCAATCTTCTCTAATCCAGTTACACAACTAATACCTTCTTCAAAAGATTTTTTTCTATTGCAATGTCTATTATGGGTTTTGCACTTAATCCCTTTATTGCGGTACTTCCAATGTGATGAATAGCCAAGATGCTGTCATCTATTTCAACCCTTATTTTTTTCTCTTCTTCTTTAAATTCATTTTCCCATTGTTCAGTCCAAGGAACGAGGAAAACCTGACCTTTAGGTAACCCGAGCACTCGTATCATCCTTTGTTCATTTTAGGTTTTTGATGAATGTATTAATTGCGTATAACGTCTTTGTGTTCACGACGTCCATTCACCTTAAGTTGCCCAGAATCGCACGTCGAGCACGATGCGGTTAGGTGATGGATGTGTTGAGCTGCCACCTGGTCGATTTCATCAGCCATTGACGAACCCGATGGGCTTGCCCCTCAACAATGCTAGAACGCATTGTTAGGAGCATTTCCTGACTTCCCCGATTCGGCATACTATGATCAAATTCTCTAAGTTTTTTTTGCGAAGTATACTGCCAATAAATTAAATTCAATATGCAACAAACACGATAACAAAATCGAATGTGTCAAATCTGTAATGGCCCCAAAAAAGATTCCTCCCATAAAGGCAAAAATCATATATCTTATACTTTGTCGAGATAAGCTATAATATTGCAGATGAGTTATCGCAAATAGCAACGCAGTAATGACCACAGATAAAGTCACCGGCATATACATTACTTGGATTAACACTTCTGAACTAAGGTATTGATTTAAGTAGGAAAGGATTAATCCTCTAAAGATAAATTCTTCAATAACCGGATATGTAATTACAAAATTGATTATGTTGAATTTTCCAATTGGATTATATCCCGAAAATCGAGCTAATACACAATTTGCAATAATAAGTATTAAGAAAACTGGCATAACCTTTATTATGTTATCTGGCGAACTGAAAATATAGTTCCCCTTAGAAAAAGGCACCAAAATCATTGTGCCAACAGCCCAAAAATATAGACTGAATCTTACTAGGCTCTTAGACCGAAAAATTCTGATAAAGATTTCAACAATCTTGTATGAAAAAGTCAAAAATAATGATAATCCCAAGGCTATGAGCATAGTTATCTCCTAGTCTTCGCTATCTTTCTTTATAAAGTAACGTATAATTTCACATGACCTGCATCTACTTCAGGAATTTCACCTAACGTCTGGGTGTTCACGAATCTTCACTGGCTAAGGCGCGAATGCGCCGGGTTCGATGGACTTAGCCAGTGCAGAGTTGTCTGCCTGACTTTACTTCTTTGAACTGCCTCGGGCAGACCAAGGATCGCTTGCGATCAGCTGCGTGAACACGATATTATATGATGCTGGCACCTTCCTGAGATGCCTACAATATGGTTTATAAATACTGTTCTTGTAAAGCTTTCTTAAAGACATTAATAGGCTCTTTGTAATCAATTGGTTTATAGATCATTGAATTTAACCAGGCACTGAGCTCAAAAGTGTTATTAAAATCAGTATCTATACTATAGAAAGAAACTTCATTCATAGTTCCGAGAACGCTCTTATTGTTTGTTTTTCCTATACTAATTTCTCCTGCCTCAAAAAAGTATTGTTCGATTACGTGTTTCCTAATTCCCTCCTTTAACAAATATTCCTTGAGTTCTGACTTAAACTTCTCTTGTAATTTGTCTAGTTGGGAACTTCTTATCCCATCAATAATTAAACATAATCGGCTCAAGTCATTAACAAACAAAATGTGTTTTCTTCTAAGTTGCAATATATTCGCATGCCAACTAAATAGTGAATTAACATCTCCCAATTCAACCGGTGCTACTTTCATGTCTTTTAATAGTTTTTGGGTGAATCTAAGTGCTAACATATTTTCACTCCTTTGTAATTCTCGCACTGATTTTGCATAACTTTTACGAACTTCGAGAATCCTTTCAGATTCTGCTATATTCACGAACTTCGCAAATCCCCCTCATTTTCAAGATATTGACGAACCTCCGACATCCCTCTACATTATATCGACAAATCCACATTGTCCCAATACAAAAAACAACACTTCCCAAAGGGAGTGCCATTCATATAAAACACCACCTATTCCACTAGCTACATTCCCCCACCCGCCGTCATTCCTGCTACAATATATCGCTGCATGAACTAGTACAGAACAATAACCAAGACTCTCATACGCACCACTTCCACACGAAAAAAAGACGCCACATCCCCATCGGAATATGACGCCCTACTATTTAATTTTCTCCCAACACTACAGCTTTTTGTACAACAGGTACAAAAAGAACGGCGCGCCAATCGCTGCCGTGAATACACCCGCCGGGATGTCCAACGGCTGGAACAGCATCCGGCCCGCCAGATCGGCAAGCATTAGCAGAATTGCACCGACCATAGCCGAGACAGGAAGCATCACGCCATGGGCGCTGCCCACAAGGCGTCTTGCCATATGCGGTGCTATTAGACCGATGAAGGACAACGTACCCGCGATGCCGACGGCCGCTCCCGCCAAGGCAATGCTGCACAACATGATGAGCAATCGGTCTCGCTGCACTCGAATGCCGAGACCGATGGCGATCTCATCCCCCATCGCCTGAGCGTTCAGAGAACGGGAGAAGAGAAAGGACAGCGGAATGAACAACAAAAGCCACGGCGTTAGCGCCAGGATATGTTTCCATCCGGTTCCATACACACTGCCCGTCATCCAGTTCAGAACCTGGGAAGCCAGATGGGATGGACCACTGATAAGCAAAAATGTGGTCAGCGCACCAAGCGCTGTTGATAATCCAACCCCAATCAGGACAAGGCGCAGCGGAGATACGCCCTTTCTCCAGGCCAACACATAGTTAAGCAGCCCTGCACCAAAAGCACCCACAACCGCAATTAGCGGGACCCAGTGAATGCTGTAGGCACCGGCTGAAAGTGTCATAAAAGCCACCACTGCCACCGATGCACCACCTGTAACCCCAAGCATGTCCGGGGCGGCGAGTGGGTTCCGAATAACGCCCTGAAGCAACCCACCCGCCAATGCCAGCGCAGCGCCAACGAGCAGTGCAGCCAGCGTTCGCGGCAGGCGGAACTGCAGGACGATCAGGGAACTTCCTCCCTCATTAAGACCGAAGAGCGAGCTCACCACTTCACTGAGCGGTATGGTCGTACTCCCGGCCGAAATGCTGATTAACAATATCAGTAAGATTAAAAGTCCGAGTATGATCACCGTTACTGCGTTTCTTTTTTTACGTATAAATCCCATATGAGAAGTTGAATTAAGCATATTTCCTCCTCCGAACGATGTAGATGAGGAACGGAACGCCAAGCACTGCCGTTGCGACTCCAACGGGCACCTCTTTTGGCATAATGATGAAACGCGATGCCAGATCAGCTACCACGAGCAGAAGTGCACCGGATACAGCGCAGTACGGTAGAAGCCAGCGGTGATCTTGTCCAACAAGCGAACGGCACAGATGTGGAACAATCATCCCGACAAAAGCAATCGGGCCTGCAACCGCAACCGAACTGCCGGCAAGCAGAACGACCACAGCACAAGCGGTTGCCCGTACGTTAAACAGCGACATCCCCAGTCCCTTGGAAATATCATCACCGAGCGCAGCTACATTTAACGAACGTGCAATCGCCATAGACAGCACCAAACCAATAATTACATATGGTAGCACAGTCAGCAAATGTTCTATATCTCGGTCGACTACCGAGCCGATCATCCAGAATAGAGCCTGATCGAGCGACTTCTTGTCCACCAGAATAATCCCCGACGTTATTGAAGAGGCAAAAGCCGCAATCGCGGCACCCGCAAGCGTCAGCTTGATCGGTGCAAAGCCGCTGGCCCCCCGAGAACCCAAGGCGAACACAACCAGAGACGTTATTGCAGCGCCCACAAAAGCAATCCAGATCATAGAGTCCATCGTCAGCCTGCTGCCTAACGCCGATATGCCGATAACCAGGAACAGAACGGCGCCCGCATTAATGCCGAACACCGACGGCGAAGCCAGCGGATTGCGTGTAATGGCTTGCATAACCGCTCCGGCCACAGCCAGGCTTGCTCCTACGACCGCACCGACTAGTGCCCGAGGCACTCTCGTGTCCCGGATAATCATGTGCTCTGTTGAGCCGTTAAAAGATATATATGAATCCACAACCATTTCGATCCGGAAATGCTGCAGTCCGAAGAGAACGCTGGCAATCAGGCCGAGCAGCAGAAGCAGCACCCCTGTAGCTAGTCCCAGTATTCTCGATGTCCTGCTATTAAACAAGACCATACGTATGTAATCCCCCTCAGGTCATGATATAGGGCAAAAAGCTTTATAACATTTTTATTGTAGAGGTGCATCCATATCGTGTCAACGATTATGATAATCATTTTCATTTAGTTGTTGACAGCATCTTGTTCTCTCACTTATATTTACAATGATAATGATTCCCATTATCACATAGTAAACTTAAAAAAGGGGAGAACCATTGTTATGTCATCTGCATTTCGCAAAAAATCGTGGTTGCTTATGCTGACCCTGTCAGCTTTTCTGCTGGTCTTGTCCGCTTGCGGCGGATCCAAGACAGCGGATACACCAGGCTCAACCACCGGTGAAACGAAAGAAAGCACACCTGCAGCAACCGAAGAAAGCCGCACGATTCAGCACGCCATGGGAACAGAAACGCTCAAAGGCACCCCACAACGTGTTGTCATTCTCACCAATGAAGGAACTGAGGCATTGCTGACAGTGGGTGTGAAGCCCGTTGGCGCAGTGCAATCCTGGGTCGGAGATCCGTGGTACGACCATATTAAAGCCGACATGGAAGGCGTCGAAGTGGTTGGTGAAGAAACTCAGCCGAACGTAGAACTCATTGCCGGTCTGAAGCCTGATCTCATCATTGGGAACAAGGTTAGACATGAGAAAATTTATGATCAACTGAAGCAGATCGCTCCGACTGTCTTCTCCGAAGACTTGGCCGGTGATTGGAAGATCAACTTTGCATTATATACAGACGCCGTCAACAAAAAAGCCGAAGGCGAAAAAGCTATCGCCGATTTTGATAAACGTGTGGAAGAAGTGAAGTCCAAGCTCGGGGATAAAGCCAATACCAAAGTATCCATTGTCCGCTTTACCGCCGGCGATGTTCGGACTTACATGAAGCAGACTTTCAGCGGTGTTCTTCTCAATCAGCTAGGTATTGCACGTCCTGAAGAACAAGATAAAGATGAATTTATTGAGAAACTGACCAAAGAACGTATTCCAGCTATGGACGGAGATGTGATGTTCTATTTCACTCAGGACGATCCGGGTTCCACCGAAGCTGAAAAGGCAAGCCAGGAATGGATGAATGAGCCTCTCTTCAAAAGCTTGAACGTTGCTAAGAACAACGAAGTTCATAAGGTGAGCGAGGTAGTATGGAACCTTGCAGGCGGATATAAAGCAGCCAATTTGCTGCTTGATGAAATTTCCACCTATTTTGAAGTGAAATAATAACACCTCACATACTTAAAAAGAGGCACTGCAGCTGATACGCCGCGGTGCCTCTTCATTTTGCCAAAATACAAATATAACAACGTTATTCACGAATCCAGCCTCCGTAACTGGTCCGAGATATCCTGACGTCTATTTTCGATATAATGACGAATCGTATCCGGTTCTCCGTCAAATATTTTATTGCTCCACTTTTGGTTTGGATCCTTATAGACATCATCCGCGATGTTATTATACATACGGTACACAATCGGGAGCTGGCGCCGCACCGTAAATACCGTATCCAACAAATTGGTTAGCAGATTTTTGTATTGCTGCCGATAGGCCTTGTAAGACAATACCTTCTCCGTCAGCTTGTTGTAGCCATGAATTTTTACCAGATTGGAATCCACCAGTTTACCATAGCAGTTCCTGCCCCACGTTCCTTCGTAATCCCATGGTATCATACGGTACACCCTGCGTGAACGATGTTCAAACAACGTGTAGTTCTGATTAAACCCATCATAATTGCCTGTAAGTACAGCCCCGCTAAGCCAGCGCAAAAAATTATTAATATCGAGATGACGCTCTAAATATCGTTGTAATTCTTCTCCCTCATGGACATGTATAGCACGAATGAATTGGGACAGTTTGGCGCGATCTCGCTCTCCACCTTTAATTAGACTATAACCGGAAAAATATGATTTTTTAGACAATCTCTTATCGGTAAAGTCTGCATTATCATTGACAGCATAGATGATGCTTCGCACCGGAATACCCCGCCGATGGAAAAAGGGTGTTTTCACCCCTTCGATCTGCAGATAAACGCCAGCAATTTTATTATTAATATACAGTACACAGTGCTTAGTCCCCGGACTCGGCACATTTATAGATTCGAAGAAACGGAATGAAAGGGCATTCCGCATCATCGAAGGATCATCATATTCAGCATTAAAGTGATAGGTTCTACTCGAAGTGCGGATTTCGTAGGATTTTTTGGGATACTCACGGGTATGTCCACCCCGGTAACGTATACGGATCGGAACTCGTTTTCTCCCGTGCAGCATTTGTGCCTGAACAAAGCTGTCAGACCAGATGTCACTTTTTAATAACTCAAATTCTTTGTTATTAATAAAAACCTGGTAGACCGGCAATCCCACAAAACCACCTCCTTATGACTTATGACCGATAGACTTCCGTTGGTTTTATGCTTTCTCTTATATTGAACCAGTCCCTTTATAGTACGAGACACATATAAATATATAACAGGTAGACGTGATGGACAGACGCCGGAGTTCAGCAATTCCGCTCCCCTTCAGTCATCATGCTTTATCTAAAATAATGTTAGGGAAGGAGAATGAGGCATGGCTTTTAACATGTACCCTAGCTGGATAGGTAGCAATGACTCTTACGGCAACCAATCTCATGGCAACCGCTCTCACGGTCATAAATCTCACGGCCATAAATCTGACGGCCACAAGTCTCACGGCCACGAATCTCACGGCCACAAATCTCACGGTCACAAATCTCACGGCCACGAGTCTCACGGTCACAAATCTCACGGCCACGAATCTCACGGCCACGAATCTCACGGCCACAAGTCTCACGGTCACAAATCTCACGGCCACAAATCTCAAGGCCACGAGTCTCACGGTCACAAGTCTCACGGCCACGAATCTCACGGTCACAAATCTTGGGGCAACTGGACTGGTGGCAATAAATCCAAGAAGAAAAAATCCCAAAAATGCCGCTCCAGAAAACGTAAATCCTGCCGTTGCTAATTAAATACCCTAAGACTGTCTCTGCAAGGAGCATTGGTGGTGATGCCCCCATGCTCCTTGACGGAGCAGGCTTGCAAATAATATATGCTGCAGCCCGATTAATGTGATTCCGGCCCACTAACAATCAACCTAACGATAGGTTGGCTTTATTATTGAAGATTGTTTCGCCTGTCTTGTGTTAAAATAATCCTGTTATTTAATTCTCAATCTGAATGGACAGGAGTTGTAAGATTTGATCACCATACGCAGACTGGAAACAAGCGAATCGCCCCCCATGGAACTACTGTTATTAGCGGATCCATCGGAGCAGCTTGTTCAGGAATACATACATCGTGGACAATGCTTTGTAGCTGAACGGGAGGAGGGAATTGTTGGTGTGTACGTGCTGCTGCCAACCCGGCCCGATACCGTGGAACTCGTTAATGTCGCTGTGGAAGAATCTCTTCATGGGCAAGGCATCGGCAAACAGCTGGTCAACCACGCCGTACAGTCTGCACGGCAGCTCGGCTTCACCACCATTGAGGTTGGAACCGGAAGTACCGGGGTCGGCCAACTGGCACTATATCAAAAATGTGGCTTCCGGATGATCGGCATCGACCGGGATTTTTTCATTCGTCATTATGATGAGGAGATTTATGAGAATGGCATGCGGCTGTACGATATGGTGCGTCTATCTCAAGATTTATAAACTAACAAAGAGCCTATACTGCTTTTTATTAGCAGCATAGGCTCTTTGGTGTTCTCATGCAGTTACTTTTAGCGCCAGCGCAATCGACGCTGCAGAGATAACCACCCGCTAACAGAATTCTCTATGAGGACTTCTTTTTCCCTCTTACAGACTGATATATGAATCCCATAGTGAATACTAACAGCATTACCATATACGAGATGATCACGATCTCCGTCGAGTTGATGTCTCCGGAATACATCATATGAATTTGGGTACCAATGATAATCGTAAGCAGCATATAATACTGCGACAATCCCGCTAGGGCAATACTTCGGGAGGCTTCATCCAGCACGATGAACTGCCAAACGTAGAGCAAAAAGGATATCAGCCATAGCGTATTCCCCAACAAATAGCTGTACACTTTTTTCATAGAGAGTTGTGCAAACTGCCTGCCTCCCCAGAACCAGAACAACACAAAGCCCAGGTTCAGCGTCCATATCAGCACTCCCGAGAACGGCAAATAAAAAATAAGCATGTTAAACAGCCAACCTATAATTAATGGCGCCAACACAATCAGCAAATGTTTATTTTTCTTCATGTAAATACTCAAGACATCTCTCCTCACTCACATCTCATATTCAATAATCCAACAATCGCGATCCTGACCTTCGTAATATGTAAGGACTAGGGGATCACTTACCCAGCCAGCAGGGGAGCATCCGTTTCAGTCAGATATCGAACCGTCAGCTTATCATGCATATAGAGAATCATAGATTTTCCCTACGCTTTTTCTTAATCAACATAGTTAAAGCAATCATATGGCCGACCATAAAAAAAACCGACAGCAGTGTCAAAAGCATAAGTACGTTAACACTACCATGATTCTTATCCAATCTGAATACGTATACGGTAACGATAGCCAGGCCCAGACCTATGAGCCCAAAAAGCGCCGTAATCGCTGCTCTAAACCTGATCGCCTTCTCCATTCAATAGTACCTCCTTCGTATCCGTATCTCCGTTTCGACCTATCTTCCTAGATTATAACAAATATAGAGAGCTCCATAATATACAAAAGTGAATCCATACCAGCCAAAAAGCACAGCCACAACAAAAAGGAGCCGGCTGCCCGGCTCCTTTTGTCTATATACACGATGGTTACTTGTTAAGCGTTTCGCTCCAGTCATGAATCATATGGCCCTCAATGAACTTTTCGCAGTCCATAGCAGCCATACAACCCGAACCAGCCGCAGTAATTGCCTGGCGATAGCGGGTATCCTGTACGTCACCACACGCGAATACGCCTGGAATGTTCGTCTCGGTTGTACCTGGCTTAACGAGAATGTATCCTGTCGGATCGGTTGTAATCTGGCCGCCGAGGAAACCGGTGTTCGGCGTATGACCGATCGCCACGAACACGCCCTCTGCCTCAATTAACTCTTCTGCACCTGTTTCGTTATTGTGGACCTTCAGTCCTTTTACGCCGGTTTCGCTAGTAACCACTTCAAGCGGCGTACGGTTCAAAGCCCATTCTACCTTTTCGTTGTCCCGTGCGCGGTCCTGCATAATCTTGGATGCACGAAGCTCATCACGACGGTGAACCAGCGTTACGCTGGAAGCAAAACGAGTCAAGAAACTCGCTTCTTCCATAGCGGAGTCGCCGCCGCCGATGACAATAATCTTTTTGCCGCGGAAAAAGAACCCATCACACGTTGCGCATGTGCTTACACCCCGACCAACGTTGTCCTGCTCACCAGGAATGCCGAGGTACTTAGCCGATGCTCCAGTAGAAATGATGACAGATTCAGCCAGCAATTCTCCCATTCCCTCTACGTTCACCTTGAACGGACGCTCCAAAAAATCTACGGATTCAACCCAAGCGCTTTTAAACTCGGCTCCGAAACGTTCTGCCTGCTGACGCATGTTGTCCATCAGCTCCGGCCCCATAATGCCCTGCGGGAAGCCGGGGAAGTTCTCCACCTCAGTCGTTGTGGTCAGTTGGCCGCCTGGCTGCATTCCCTCGATCACGAGCGGCTTCATGTTGGCACGTGCCAGGTAGATGGCTGCCGTCAGACCGGCAGGTCCTGTTCCGATTACGATTGATTTGTACATATTGAAGGCCTCCTTTGACATCGTCAGTATACTTATCTTACCCTATAAAGTGTGTGTTCAAAAAATCATCTTTTGAACACACACTTTATTATATATTTTCTGTGAAGGGACGGAAATTGTCATCACTTTGATCTTTATTTCCACACACCTGGTCAATCTGCCGGGCATATCGGCGTACGGTAGATGATGATATTCCGTAACGTAATGCTACCTCTTCATACGTATATGCTCGTCCACGCATTTTTGCCGTCATATATTCAAGCGCAGCCGCCCATCCCGAAGTATTGCGGATATTCGGAATGTCTGGATACAACTTGCTCAAAAATTCAGACCAGAGCGTTTCGAGCTCACGTTTCCAGAAATGATCGGAACGCTTGTCCATCGTCTGAGAAGCTTTGTCCACGACCTCCTGCCAAGTCGGATGCCAGTCGGGCAATACTTCCTTACCTTTTACACCGGCTTCCCGGTCCTGTGTACGGCTTCTCTTACTCTCAAGCTGCTGCAGCACGAGACGCGCCGCATCCTTCAGATCGGCATCCTCGCCCGGCTCCTGCAAGAAGGATTGAAGCGCATGCTGCACTTCATCATCTGCAATGAGCTCAAGTGTCCGGATTACCTGCAGCTTGATATGGGGATCACCGTGACGCAGCGCCCAGAAGAAGGATGAGCGGATGAGTGGATTATGTTTCACTTCTTCCGTCATTACTTCTCCGTCATGTTCCCAACGTTTAAACTGCTCCTCAAAGGGAAGATGATAATGATAGCTTACCTTCATCACCATCGTTCCAGTCTTCTTCCGGTGCTGCAGCTGAGCGAGATAAAAATCCGGAATAACCGACCCCGGATCCAGCTTCTTGGCATGACGCCAATAATTCGCAGCCGATTCATACTGACCGCTGTTGCACGCTGCAACTGCCGTATAATGATAAAGACTCGGATCACTGCTGAACTCTTCATCCTTCAACAACCGGCGGAAATGACTGTAAGCCGCTTCGTGTTTCCCTAGAATGCCCATCGTCGTAGCAAGTTTAAACACATGCTCCTGATGAAAAGGAACGGTGACGACCAGCATTTCCACAAGACGGTTACGCTGATCATTATTTCCCTCATGTTGAAAGAAAATAGCCAAGTTGCATAATCCATGCAAGTTACCCGGCTCCTGCTCCAACACCTCTTCAATGGTTTGCTTCGCTTTAGCGAAGCGGCCCATGTAATAATAAGCAAGTGCCAAATTGTTACGTGCCGCAAGAAAATCAGGATAATCTCCTACAATTTCCTCCAGCAATTTCACGGCCTGAGCGAACTTTCCTTCTTCAAGAAGCTCCCTGGCACGCTCATGCTCAACCATACCTTCCCGGCTCTTGATACGGTTCACCTTCGCTGGACGATTCAGCTCGTAATGGAGAAGTTCCATTAATTCTTCCGCCTCGTCCATAAATTGTCCGCTGGAGTCCTCCTCCAAATACGTAACCAGCGCCTTTTCTGCCTCTTCGAAAAGCTCCATATTAGCGTAATTGTTCGCCATATAGAAATAACATTCCGTCATGGAAGAATCGACTTTATCCAAAATATGCTGCAGCACATCGTTCGAGCCTTCGTAATCACCCGTCTCTGATAATATACCCGCCATGTTGCAGTGGTTCACCGGATTATCCGGTTCATATTCAACAGCTTTGCGAAAATATTTCAGTGCCTTGTCATATTGGTAACGATCAAGCGACTTTACAGCTCGATCAAAGAAAAAGTTGGCGTTCATTTCGATAGGTATAATATTATGCAGGCCATTTGACCCGGATTGATATCCATTCACGGAAGCAAGGCACCTCCTTTAACTTGCTCCTCTATCCCCAACAGTATAACACGTTACTCCGTCATTTGCAGAAAAAAAGACACCGGTTTTCACACCCCGGCATCTTTGAATAATGTAGCTATCGATCCACCCTCAGTAATGATATGCGTGGCTCGAGCCAGCATAGGAGCAACGGAAAGTACCTTCAGAAAATCCTTATGATGACCAGGAATCGCAATAGAGTCCGTAACGACCATTTCCTCGATATGCGCATGGTCCAGCCGATCAAGCGCCTGTCCCGAAAATACACCGTGCGTAGCACACACGATAGCATCCCTCGAGCCGCGTTCCTTCAAGCCTTCAACCACATGAACGATCGTGGAACCTGTATCAATCAAGTCTTCAATAATAATCGGAGTCCGATCTTTCACATCCCCAATGACGTGTGTAATGACCGACTCGTTATGTGCCGGACGCTGCTTGATCATAATAGCAAACGGCGATCCCAAACGACTCGCCAGCTTCTCTGCTGTCGAGGCACGGCCAGCATCCGGAGAAACAATGACCGGATTCTCAATATTTTTGCTCTTTAAATAATCCGTAATGAGGTCAAGCGCCGTCAAATGATCAACAGGAATATTGAAAAACCCCTGGATAGCCGGAGCGTGCAAATCAATCGTAATGACACGGTTTGCACCGGCTGTGGTCAGAACATCCGCTACCATCTTAGCCGAGATCGGCTCCCTTGGTGCCGACTTGCGCTCCTGCCGTGCATATCCGTAATACGGAACGATAATGTTCACTGTCCGGGCAGAGGCCCGTTTAGCCGCGTCAATCATAACCAGCAGCTCCACGAACATCTCATTGATGGGTTGCGAGAATGACTGAACGAGAAATACATCGCAATTGCGGATGCTTTCCTCGTAATGAACATAGATTTCACCACTCTGAAAACGGGAAATTTTGATTTTTCCCAACTCGACGCCTAATTTCTCACTAATGCTCGCGGCCAACTGCGGGTTGGATGAGCCGGCGAATAGCCGAAGTTTACGATACATTTGGTCCTCCCGGGTACCGAAATTGGTTAGTACAGTTCATTGTGCTGTTGCCTGATTGATGTGTTTTCGCAAAAGAAAGCGCTATCGCCAAAGCAGGCTGCCTTCGCATCTGTTTCAACTCTTCATGGAAGATGTCACAGTAACGAAAACAGCCGTATTCACTCGAACTGTATAGTACTTATTTCTATTATACATCGGTTCATCCTATTCTTTCAAAAGAACCATTTCCCTTTTCCGGTTTTGGAAGGTTGCAACCTTCTCCACCCCAAGCTCCGACAGCAGATCGCGTGCTTTATCCAAATGATCACCCAGCTTCTGCGGCTGATGTGCATCTGAACCGAGTGTCAGCGGAACACCGAGTCTAATCGCTTCCTCCAGCATTCTGCGGCTCGGGAACATTTCTTCGCATGCTTTCGAAAGGCCTGATGCGTTCAGCTCCATCGCTTTTCCACTGCGACTAACCGCTGCTAAAGCCGCCTTCTCCATAGCAATCACTTCATCGGTATGTTCTGCCTCCGGACTGAAGCCGAATCGCTTGATCACATCAAGATGACCCATAATATCATACAGACCGGTTGCCGCCGCTTTTTGCACCGCATCATAATACTGACGGTACACCTCCAGCGGGTTCTTTCCTTCCCAGCCATGCGTTTGACGGAAATCCGTTATATCCCATTCTCCGAGAAAATGAACCGAACCGATGACATAATCCCACGGATAATCCTGTATGATCTTTTCGATCTGCTTCTCATAACCTTCGATATAATCTCCTTCAATCCCGACGCGCACTTCGATCTGGCCTTTATAGAACTCTTTCAGAGACAAGCATTCCTCTACATAGCGGGGAAGCTCCTCCATCGGCATAGCCATCTCCGGATAATACTCTTCGGGCTTTATGTGAATGAGAGGCATATGATCAGATAGACCGATCTGGTGCAAGCCCATCTCAATACCCCGCTTTACGTATTCCTCCAGCTCTCCGACAGCATGACCGCAGCGGGCATGGTGGGTGTGGTAGTCGATGTACATCCCTTTCAGCCTCCCCTAGTCGCGGCGGGGCCGTTCATGGCGGCGGCTCAGCTCATCCAAAATGTCATCGAGTGGCAGCTTGCGCTCCTGTAGCAGAACAAGCAGATGGTAGATCAGATCGCTGACCTCCAGGCGCAGTTCATCATTATCGCGATTTTTCGCGGCTATGATCGTCTCAGACGCTTCCTCACCAACTTTTTTGAGGATTTTATCTACGCCCTTATCGAACAAATATGTCGTATATGCTCCTTCAGGACGCTCTACCTCGCGCTTGGCAATGATCTCCTCAAGCTCCGCCAACACCGCAAAACGATCACTTAACGCAGGGGTATCTTCTTGGCCTGATACGCTAGGCTGTCCCTCTACAGTGATTTCGTTATAAAAGCATGTATTTTCACCGGTGTGACAGGCTGGTCCCTTCGGATTTACCTGTACCAACAGTGTATCCCCGTCACAGTCATAAGCGACGGACACAACGGATTGGATATTGCCTGACGTTGCTCCTTTATGCCACAGCTCCTGACGGGAACGGCTCCAAAACCACGCTTCTCCGCTCTCCAGTGTAAGGCGCAGGGATTCCCGATTCATATAGGCCATCATAAGCACCTGTTTGGTTGTCGAATCTTGAACGATCGAAGGCACAAGGCCCGCTTCATCCCATCGGATATGCTCAATAACCTGCTCCAGCGATAAGTCCTGCTTTATATCCTCACTCACCTGATGTCCACTCCCTTTTGTCTTAAATGTTGTTTGAGATCCGGTATGGAAATTTCCTTATAGTGAAATATGGTCGCCGCAAGGCCAGCATCCGCTTTACCTGAGGTGAACACATCGTAAAAATGATCCTCTTTCCCCGCACCACCAGAGGCAATTACTGGAATTCCCACTGCGCCGGATACAGCAGCCGTAAGTGCCAAGTCGAAGCCGTCTTTCGTGCCATCGGCGTCCATGCTTGTTAGCAAAATTTCTCCAGCTCCGAGAGCTTCCGCCTGTTTTACCCATTCCAACGCCTTAATGCCGGAAGCAGTCCGTCCGCCGTGGGTATAAACTTCCCATTCGCCCCACGCCTCATTGTATTTGGCATCTACCGCTACGACAATGCATTGGGAGCCAAATCGGCGCGCACCGGCCGAGATCAGTTCAGGCTGCTTTACAGCCGCCGTGTTGATGCCGATCTTGTCCGCGCCTGCACGCAAAATCCGTTTCATATCATCTACCGACGATATGCCGCCGCCTACTGTGAATGGAATAGCAATTTCCCCTGCCGTTCTTCGTACGACTTCTTCCATTGTAGCGCGACCCTCAACGGACGCTGAAATGTCCAGAAAGACCAGCTCATCGGCCCCTTCCTGGTCATACAGCGCAGCAAGCTCCACGGGATCGCCCGCATCACGGAGATTAACAAAGTTAACTCCTTTTACAACCCGTCCGTCCTTCACGTCCAGACATGGAATAATCCGCTTGGCCAGCATAATCCTCGCCCTCTTCCCTTTATCTTCACTCGCTTTAATCTGTACAATAACCGGCACATTTCCCTATGCCGCAATCTCACCAAACATCCCCGAACTTGATCGAACCGCTAGAAAAAAATTAACCGTCTCTAATTCCTCCAGCAGCCTAACTCAGTCTATCTAATCTCTAACCGATGACGTTTACCGCTTCACTCAGATTAATGCTTCCTGTATACAGCGCCTTACCAACAATAGCACCTCCAACACCGTCCAAACGGTGCTTGCTGAGTGCTTTAAGATCATCCAGCTTGGTCACGCCTCCGGAAGCAATGACCGTTCGTCCGCTCGCCTTGGCCAGCGACACAATGGCCTCCACATTCGGTCCTTGCATCATGCCATCACGCGATATATCGGTGAATATAAACGTCTCTGCACCTTTAGAAGCCAGCTCTTTTGCCAGTATTTCAGCCTGTACCTCGGACGTCTCCAGCCAGCCGCGAGTTGCTACATATCCGTTACGCGCATCAATGCCGATGGCGACCTTATCACCGTATTTGCCCAGTACTTCCTCGGTAAATGCACGGTCTTCAATCGCTGCCGTACCGATGATTAACCGGCTTACACCAATGGACAACAGACGCTCGACTTCAGCAAGCGTACGTAGTCCGCCACCCACCTGCACAGGAACATTTGCTTTTGCCGCGATCTCACCGATAATGGCATCATTCACAGGATGGCCCGCTTTAGCCCCATCAAGGTCCACCAGATGAATGTACTTGCCGCCCTGCTCCTCCCAGGAACGCGCCACATTCAGCGGACTGTCGTTATACACCGTCTCTTGGTTATAATCGCCCTGTACAAGTCTGACACACTTGCCTCCTAAAATATCAATCGCCGGATATATGATAAAAGATGACATGTTCATCCCCGCTTCCTAAGTTATTAAGCTTTTGAATCCGTCAGCACCAAAAAATTACGCAGCAGGCTCATACCGAGTTCCCCGCTTTTCTCGGGATGGAACTGCATGCCGTATACAGAGCCGTTCCCAACAATCGCTGTCACCGGTTGACCGTAATCCGTTACTGCAAGCAGATGGGACTCCGCCTCAGGAAGGACATGATACGAATGCACAAAATACACATGCCCTTCCTCAAGCCCCGCAAACAGCGGATGTTCCGGATTATTGAACTGCAAGCTATTCCAGCCCATATGAGGCACCTTGTAATCACCACCGGTAAACCGCACCACCGATCCAGGCAAAATATTCAGCCCTTCATGACGTCCATACTCCTCGCTTTGGCTGAACAGGAGCTGCATGCCGAGACATATGCCGAGCAGTGGCTTCGGTCCGGATGCTGCCTCTTTCATCACCGCGTCAAGACCTGTCTCACGCAGATGCTCCATCGCATCGCCAAATGCGCCGACACCGGGCAAAATAATACCATCTGCCGCCAAAATGGCCTCCCGCTCCCCGGTAACAAGCGGCTCATATCCGAGCCGCTCTACTGCCTTGCTTACACTGTGTAAATTGCCCATGCCATAGTCCACAATCGCGATGGCCATGGCTACAGCACTCCCTTCGTGGACGGTACTCCCGTCACACGTGGATCAATGCTTGTCGCCTCATCCAAAGCACGGCCAAGCGCTTTGAACACGGCCTCAATCATATGGTGTGTGTTATGTCCGTAATGGACGATGACGTGTAGCGTCATCCGCGCCTCCAGCGCCAGCTTCCACAAGAACTCATGCACCAACTCCGTATCGAACGATCCAACCTGCTGGGAAGGATACTGTACCCGATATTCAAAATGCGGGCGGTTGCTAATGTCGATAACGACCTGCGCCAGCGCCTCATCCATCGGCACAAACACACTCGCATAACGCTTGATGCCTTTTTTATCCCCCAGAGCTTCACGCAGCACCTGTCCAAGGCAGATTCCGATGTCCTCCACCGTATGGTGATCATCAATCTCGATGTCCCCGTTCGCTTTCACGCTGAGATCGAATTGTCCGTGCTTTGTGAACAGATCCAGCATATGGTTCAGAAAAGGAACATCGGTCTCCAGCTCAGATACACCGGTCCCGTCTACGTTAAATTTAAGTGAAATGTCCGTCTCGTTCGTCTTGCGGCTGACACTCGATGTCCGCCCTTTCGCTTCAAAGCTGCTCACGATGTTTTCCCCCTTGTATATGACTCTGGCTCCTACTTCTTCTCCTGCTTCTGCTCTTGCTCCAGCCGAACACTGATCGCCCGTGCGTGACCCTCCAGTCCTTCCCGCCGGGCCAGCTCCATGATCGTCTCACCGTCACGGAGCAGCGCCTCCTTGCTGTAGTAAATCATACTCGACTTCTTAATGAAGTCATCCAGATCTACCGGAGAGGCGAATCTCGCGGTCCCATTCGTCGGAATGATATGGTTCGGTCCGGCAAAATAATCACCTACCGGCTCCGAGCTGTATGGACCGAGGAAAATAGCCCCGGCGTTCTCGATCTGGCCTACAAGAGCCATCGGCTCTTCTGTCACGATCTCAAGATGCTCCGGCGCCAAGCGATTCACTACCTCGATGCCCTCCTTGAGGGTGTCGGTCACGATGATCGCGCCATAACTGTCCACTGATGCTCGGGCAATATCACGCCTTGGCAGCAGTTCAAGCTGACGCTCCACTTCTGCCGATACGGCTTCTGCAAGCGACTGTGACGGTGTTACTAACACCGCTGATGCCATCTCGTCATGCTCTGCCTGTGACAGCAGGTCAGCCGCTATAAACGACGGCTGTGCTGTATCATCAGCCAGCACCACGATTTCACTCGGCCCTGCCATGCTGTCTATGTTGACTACTCCGTACACTTCTCGTTTAGCGAGAGCCACATAAATATTGCCGGGACCGCAAATTTTGTCTACTGGCGAAATACTGTCTGTTCCATAAGCGAGCGCGGCAATGGCCTGAGCCCCGCCAACACGATAAATCTCGGTCACACCCGCTTCCGCTGCTGCAACCAAGATATAAGGATCAATGCCCTCTTTTCCCCGAGTTGCCGGCGGTGTAACCATGACGATCTCAGGTACTCCGGCTACCTGTGCCGGAATGACATTCATGAGCACAGAAGAGGGATAAGCAGCTTTTCCGCCCGGAACATACACACCGACCCGCTTCAATGGCCTGATGATCTGTCCGAGAATGCTGCCGTCCGGTTGAAGATCCATCCAGGAGCTGCGCTTCTGCTTCATATGGAATGTACGGATGTTATCCGCTGCGGCCCGAATCGCGGTCACAAAAGACGGCTCGACATGGTCATAAGCTGCCTTAAGCTCATCCTCTGGTACTCGCAGCTGATAACTCTCCAGCTTCATATTATCGAATTGTTCCGTATAACGAAGCAGTGCAGCATCTCCTTCCGCACGTACCGCCTGAACCACTGCTTTTACCGTTTCGTTCTGTTCCGGCGTTCCGTAATCGCTCTCCCGCTGCAGTTTGAAATCTCGTACCGATACTACTTTCACCGTAGATTCCCCCTTACCTCTCCTCTTCATGCTTTTCGTTTCGTCCATTTACATCTTCTGTCTATTCGCTTCCCCAGCCAGTATCACCTGTTGCAGGCGGTCACACAGCTCCTGAATCTCACGATTCTTCATCCGGTAGCTTACCCGGTTGGCGATTAGTCGGCTCGTAATTTCAAATAGGCTCGTCATTTCCACAAGACCGTTCTCCTTCAGCGTCTGTCCGGTTTCCACCATATCCACAATCCGGTCCGCCAAACCAATGAGTGGCGCGAGCTCGATAGAGCCGTTCAGCTTCACGACCTCAACCTGCTGCCCTTGCTCCCGGAAGTATTGCGATGCCACATTCGGATATTTGGTTGCTACGCGCTGCTGAATATCCGGCGTCCAATCCGGAAGACCAATAACCGACATCCGGCATCTTGCAATTCCGAGATCCAGCAGCTCATACACGTCCTTGTTCTCTTCCATCAGCACATCCTTGCCCACAATACCGATGTCCGCAACGCCATATTCCACATAAGTCGGTACATCAACCGGCTTCGCCAGAATAAATTCCATTCCTGCTTCCGGCAAAGGGATGACCAGCTTACGCGTATCATCGATATCCATGGGAATCGGTAATCCGGCTGAACGGAACAACGCGGATGCCTTTTTATAGATTCGCCCTTTAGGCATAGCCACTTTCAATATATCCGCCATCTAACGCACCTCCTTACATTCAAATCTATTTTACGAAAACGTAATGATTTCCTCATAGCCTTGATGGAGCAGTCCGTGCTCAGGAGCTTGAATCTCACCGGTACCCATTATTAATGTGGTGACAACAACTTTCCCTTCACTACGTAGCAGAGTAGCCTTAGCAAGGCCTTCTTTACGGTAATCGGCTGTGTACTGTACCAGAACCGGAAGCTGCTTAGATGTCTCCTTCACTCGGACACCATCCAAAATGCGGTTTGTTTTCAGTGCAAAGCCTGTTGCAGGAACATTGCGTCCAAACTGCTTCAGCAGCTTGTCGTAACGTCCGCCACTCGCTACAGGTGAACCAATCTCCGCAGCGTACCCTTCAAATGTCATCCCCGTATAATAGGAAAAATCTCCAATCATCGTCAGATCGACCAGCACATGCTCCGAGACATCATACGCCTCAAGTACTTCCCACACCTTGTACAGATGCTCAATAGAAGCACGGGCCAACGGATTGCCGCTCAGCTCCAGAGCCTGTTCACAGATTTCCCTGCCACCACGCAGACGGAGAATCCCCTCTAGCTTATCAGCTTGACTGCTGGACAGCCTCAAGCCGGAAATGGTGTTCCTGTAGCCGACATAGTCCCGATTCAGTAAATCATGCTTCAGGTTCTCCTGATCTTCTAACCGTTCAGGAAGTACCTCTTCCAACAGACCATTCAGAAAGCCTACATGCCCCAGTGCTATTCTGAATCTTTCCACACCTGCTGCCTGCAGTGATTCAATCGCCAGCGCTACGACTTCTGCGTCCGCCTCAGGTGAATCATCGCCAACCAGCTCCACGCCAGTCTGAAAGAACTCGGCCTCCCGTCCGGCCTCTTCTTCAATCGCGCGAAACACATTTGCGTGGTAAGAAAGGCGAATAGGCAGCGGCTCTCCCTTCAGCAGCGATGCCACCACTCTGGCAATCGGTGCCGTTATATCCGAACGGAGCACCATCGTCGTGCCCCGGTTGTTTAGCAGCTTGAACAGCTTCTGGTCAGACGTCGAACTTGCGACACCAACCGTATCGTAATATTCCATCGTTGGCGTCATGATCTGCCGATATCCCCAGCGGTCCATACACGCAAGCACTTGCTGCTCAATCCGGCGTAGCCTTGCTACCGCATGTGGGAGATAGTCCCGGACGCCAGCCGGTTTTTCAAAGCCTTTTGGTTTAGACATGACGTTACACCTCAAATCATGATATTCTTTATTATATTAAAGTGCTACCATACTACCAAAGTAAAGAATATTGGCTATATTACCATAGATCTTGCCTCATCGTCAATCCAATATGTTTATTCTGTCATTATAACCTACCTTCGTCTAACAAGTGGAATATATAATGATTCAACAATACAAAAAAGCCGTCCGATTACCGGACGGCTTCAAGCTGGCTGATAGCCTAAAATTATATAAAGTTATGATTGCGATAAACAAGGGACATCAAGTTTGCGATCCTTACAAATCAACCGATTTCTTGCTGTCTCCTGCCACAGACTCCTGCTTCTGACGCTCTGGTTTCGAAGGCGCCTTCGGCTTCAGGGAACGCGGCACACTACCAAGCAGAACCCATGAACCTGGAATGCGTCTCAAAATGAACTGAACGACCAATGCACTCACAATAAGTGCTGACACCATACCACCATAGATCCACATCAGGTAATCATCGGTTACCGGATTCAAATTGAAGTCATATAGACGATAGAACGCAAGCCACAACGGATGTACCAGATAAATGGCAAAGGAAAGTTCACCTATCCGCGTCAAGACAGCAATGATCTTTTTCCAACCGCTTTGATACAGCCAGTTGGCAGCCTGCATGAGAACTATTGCTGAGAAGACCGTATGCATGTTCCATAGAAATTCATACCATAACGAGTCGTACTTTGCTCCAAGCAGTCGCGTGTTGTACCAAATCTGCACATGTGTCAACGCCATCAACAGCCATCCGCCCCAAAGAGCAATCGTAGCACGCTTTTGACGAGAGGTCTGTTTCTTCCATGTCGAGGTTAACCATACTTTATACTTATCGTAATTGATCGCCAGATAAGCACCCAGCATGTAGTAAGCCAAATAGGAAATCGCAAGACTGCCTTTCGTTGAGTAATGCAGCTCGTACTTATTCCATACGATAAAACCCCACTGAAGCAGGAACCCGATCGGCACCGCCCAGCGTACAAGAAATTTCGACGATTTAAACAGCTTCAGGAATAACGGGAACAGAATGTAGAACTGCAGACTGATAAACACAAAGTATAAGTGCGTGTAGTTCTGACCCTTGGCCAGTCGTTCAAAAAACACCGGAAGCTGCGCACCGAGATCCAGCGAGCTGTTCAGAAGACCATTTTGATACAGTCTGACGAAAAAATAACCTATCGAAATAAGCAGATAAGGCAGTAGAATGTACAACAGCCGTCTTTTATAGAAATTGGTGATCAGACTCTTGGTCAATGGACGGTCATAATAATTGTAGAACAGGACAAAACTGCTTAGAAAGATAAACGATGGCGTCCCGTACTTAAAAAATATATTCAGAAAGTTAATAATATAGTAGAAGCGAGAGTCGATCGCATCCACGGTCGCAAATGAGGTCGCATGCACATGCAGTACGCCCAGAATGGCCAATGCCCGATAGATGTCTAACTGCGGCAGCCGTTCTTTCTTGATTTGAGTAGCTTCCATGTCTTTAATTCCCCTTTGAAAAATAGAGTAGAAACAGAAACCCAAAGTGGCAAAATAAAAAACGCTCAGCTTGGCTTAGAGACAACAGAGCGTAGGGGCGGCTGTTTGCTATTTCCAGTAATACTAGAGATAGATGAAACTCACACTTCATGTCAAGGAAAAAGCCCCACAAGGCTGTTTACCTGGGGGACCATTCATTTATTGTTCTCGTGTTGTTTACCCTATTCATTTTACAACAAAAACAGCTATTTTGGAACCCGAGGCAGCATTTTGGCTCAAATTGACTCCTCTTCCGGTGTTGTCCGGCGGAGTTCGCGCAGCGGATTACCGCCCACAAAAGCGCCCGGAGCCACATCCTTGTGTACCACCGCACCAGCTGCAACCACAGCGCCGTCACCAATCGTAACCCCAGGTAAAATCGTCGTATTGGCACCAATTAATACATTTTCACCAATAATAACTTCGCCAAGCCGGTATTCCCGAATGAGGTATTCATGAGCGAGGATTGTCGTGTTATAACCGATGACAGAGTTCTCGCCAACCGTTATCTTTTCCGGGAAAAATACATCCACCATGACCATTAATCCAAAAGCTGTATGCTTGCCAACTTTCATCCCGAGCACGTTCCGGTAAATCCAATTTTTCATCGGGAGCACAGGACAGTAGCGGGCCAATTGAACGAAAATAAAGTTTTTGACTCCCTTGAACGGACTCACTGTGCGGTATATATGCCACAACGCGTTATGCCCCTCCACAGGGTGGCGGGTTACCTTTCTAGCCATTACACCTTGGCTCCTATTCCTGTTTCTGTCCTACGATTGTATATATGTCCCGCATGTCTTTTAAAATATAATCCGCACCGTAATCCCTTAACATCTGCTCACCTTTCAGTGACCAAGCTACTCCAGCAGCTTGTACTCCAGCTGCCTTCGCGGACTGGATGTCTACAGAACTGTCGCCTACCATCAAGGTAGTCTCCGGATTGCAGCCAAGACTCTTCACGGCCGTCAGTACGGGTTCCGGATGCGGTTTCGGGTTCTCCACATCGTTAACTGTGACCACGACGGACATATATTTTTCCAAATTGAACTTTTCCAATGTCATTAGTGTCGATGGACGAATTTTTGTTGTAACAATACCCATGGATACCCCTTGACCATGCAGCCATTCCACCACCTCATTCACATGAGGGAACGGACGAACCATCTCATCATGATGCTGCTGATTGTATGTACGGTAAAGAGGGACCAGCTGGCTCACATCATCAAGTCCGGAAAAGGCTTGAAGCTGATATTCCAATGTCGTACCCATATGCGAGATTATGCCTTCCCTCGTCAGAGGCCCTTTCGGCCCCTTTTCAAATACATGCATAAACGAGGATATAATTAATTCATTCGTATCTATAATGGTTCCATCCAGATCAAACAGTACAGTTTCTATCATGCTGTCCTACTCCTTTTTGTCCTCCGCCTCTCCCTTGGAGCGTTGGCTCTCATCCTGAGGGGAGTCATCCGGTCCTGCTTTATCGGCCGAATCCAGTACGCTCGTGTCTTGAACAGACGACGGATTAGGCGATGGTGCTTGTGCTGGCTTCGGTTTGCTGACTTGCTGTTGTTTACGGTTCAGAGCTGCTTCCGGTGTTGGAGCTACTCCTGGTTTGGTGCAGACGATCGGGTCCAGATAACGTTCATTCGCTCTCCCAGTTACCCGTCGAACAATAATCAGTATAATTCCGGAAACAACTATAATTATTGGCAGCAGTTGTGAGATACGGATGTTTCCGTACGCTGGATCTAAGTAACCCTGCTCGAAGCCCATCCAGGTCATCGGACTCCACAGAGTGTTGATGAAGGATTCCAGGCCCGAAGGTCCTTGAAATGCCAAACTATCTGTACGAACTGCCTCGATAAAGAATCGTCCGATGGAGTACCAGATGAAATATCCAATAAACAGCTCACCCATACGCAGGAACTTCTGTCTGCGAAGCACGAGTAACAGAAGAATCCCTACGAAATTCCACATTGATTCATATAGGAAGGTCGGATGATGAAACACACCTTCCACATTCATTTGATTCACGATAAAGTCCGGTAGATGAAGTTTATCCCGAAGAAAAGACGCTTCTACTGGACCGCCGTAGGCTTCCTGATTGACAAAGTTACCCCAACGTCCAATCATCTGACCCAAAAGCAGCGCGGGTGCACACATGTCGGCAATCCGCCAAAATTTATAACCTTTATAACGAACATAAATAATTGCACATATGATAGCGCCGATCAGGGCGCCGTAAATGGCTATACCGCCGTTCCATATTTTGAATACATCGAGAAAGTTATCTTTATAATCTTCCCATTTGAAGGCAACATAATAAATTCTTGCTCCAATAATGGCTGAAGGCACGCCTAAAAGCAACAGATCCATGAAGAACTCCTGAGGAATGCCAAAGCGTTTCCCTTCACGGATAACAAGTAGCAGCCCTGCCAAAGCGCCCAAACCCAAAATGATTCCATACCAGTGGACGCGCAGCGATCCAATGGAAAAAGCAATCGGATCGATCAGCAATGTTGACATTAAATTCCCCCCTAGTCCAAATCATCCATATCATCGGCAATAGTTGCCGTTAGTTTGTTCGTAAACTGCAGCGCTGCATTCAGACCCATCTGTTTCAACCGGTAGTTCATCCCGGCTACCTCGATGATAACGGCCAGGTTTCGCCCTGGGCGAACCGGAATCGTAACCAGCGGCACGTCTGTATCAATAATGCGCGTTGTCTCTTCATCCAATCCCAGACGGTCATACTGTTTGTCCTGCTGCCATGCTTCAAGACGTACAACGAGCGTAATCCGTTTGTTATTCCGGACCGCACCCGCACCAAACAGTGTCATTACGTTAATGATGCCAACCCCGCGAATCTCCAGCAAGTGACGGATTAATTCCGGTGCTGTACCATGCAGCTGAAAGTCCGACGTTTGGCGGATTTCTACCGCATCATCTGCAATCAGACGGTGACCCCGTTTCACAAGCTCCAGCGCAGTTTCACTCTTACCGATACCACTTGTTCCGGTAATGAGCATACCCACACCATAGACATCACACAGTACCCCGTGGATGGTTGTCGTTGGAGCAAGTTTGCGCTCCAAAAAGCTGGTGATCCGGCTTGTCAAAATTGTTGTCGCCATGCTGCTTCGCAGCACAGACAGACCTTTTTCATTGCTAACTTCCACCAACTCTTCAGGAACTTCCAATGAACGTGTAACGACAATGCAAGGTGTCTCATCCGTGCAAAGACTGCGCATACGCTCTCTGCGCTCCTCAGGCTTCAGCATTGCAAAAAAAGCTAATTCGGTCCGGCCCAGCAGCTGAACTCGATCCCGTGGATGATATTCAAAATAACCCGCCATTTCCAAGCCTGGACGGTTGAGATCGTCCGTTGTAATTTGACGTTTCAAGCCTTCTTCACCTGAGATGACCTCCAGCTGGAACTGCTGAACCAGCTCAGACACTTTCACTTTTTTGGCCATGGTCTTACCCCTTTTCGTCCGTATGTTGAAAATCATAACGCGGCCCAGACAGCTGGCCCGCTCACAAATGTTATCGTTTGTAATTAAGAAAAACCAGCAAATAACACACAGATTGAATATTCATCTGTCCACTAGACTAACAGCTATGTAAGCCTTACTTCCTGATATCTTAAAGGAAATTAGCACTAATTGCAATCTTACTGGGTGCTCCCTATCATCTCAGAAAACTCCAAATATGTGTCCGGTAATCTTCTGCGACTATCTCTAAATCTTACCTTATATCTAAAAAAAACCGCCCCACAGGGCGGTTTTTCGTGGAAAGCCGACTGTCGGAGAATTAGTCTCCCAACAAAACGTTCAGTTCGGACTCTTTATCAAAGATATGAACTTTGTTCATGTCGATTGCCAATTTAACGTTATCACTTTCACGAGTCGTGGAACGTCCGTCTACACGGCCGATAACCGTTTCAGTACCCAAGCCACTCAGGTACAAGAGCATTTCGTGACCCAAGTTCTCTGTAACGTCAACTTTTGCGCTGAAGATTGTGTTTGGAGAAGCTTCCAAGAACACTGGCTCTTCATGAATATCTTCTGGACGAAGTCCCATAATCACTTCTTTCCCGATCATGGATTTGTTCTTCAGAAGCTGTGCTTTACCACCTGGTACTTGTACGTTCAAACCTTCAGCTGTGAAGTACACTTCGCCGTTTTGCTCGGACAATTTACCGTTGATGAAGTTCATTGTCGGGGAACCAATAAAGCCGGCAACAAACAAGTTACTTGGACTGTTGTACAGTTGCTCCGGAGAATCAGCCTGCTGAATAATACCGTCCTGCATAACTACGATACGATCACCCATCGTCATAGCTTCCGTCTGGTCATGCGTTACATAGATACAAGTGGTTTCGAGACGTTTAACCAGCTTTGTAATTTCAGCACGCATCTGACCACGCAATTTAGCGTCCAAGTTGGAAAGCGGCTCATCCATCAAGAAGACTTGCGGATCACGGACAATCGCACGGCCCAAGGCAACACGCTGACGCTGACCACCGGAGAGAGCTTTTGGCTTACGCTCCAGCAAATGCCCAATATCCAAAATTTTTGCTGCTTCACGTACACGCTTGTCGATCTCGTCTTTCTTAACTTTACGAAGCTTCAAGCCAAAGGCCATGTTCTGATACACATTCATGTGCGGATACAAGGCGTAGGATTGGAATACCATCGCGATGTCACGGTCTTTAGGAGCTACATCGTTAACTACACGGTCACCAATGTAGAGTTTACCTTCGGAAATTTCTTCGAGTCCAGCGATCATCCGCAAAGTTGTGGATTTACCGCAACCGGAAGGTCCTACCAAAACCAGAAACTCTTTATCTTTAATATCGAGGTTAACATCGATTACTGTTGCCTTATCGGATCCTGCATATTTCTTGTAAATGTGCTCTAAACGTACGCCTGCCATGCTTTTTGCCCCCTCATATTAAGTGTTATGAAATCGAATACATTTTATAGTCTATATATTACCCCATAGGCATCTTACTGGCTATACACAATCTGCACAAAAAACTTATTTCCTTTTCGTTACTTTATACAATAGGAGCGTAATTTTCACCAAAACCGCATCACCGAAGCTCCGGACATCTAGGCCCGTCTCCTGCTTAATCTTATCCAGACGGTACAAAAGTGTATTCCGATGAATATAAAGCCGCTTGGCCGTCTCACTCACATTGCAGTCCAAATCAAAAAAACTTTCCAGTGTAGACAAAGTTTCCGTATCTTCAAACACATCCGTATGATGGCTGGCATACTCCTCTAAAAACCGACTTCGCTGCGGTTCCGGAATACTGAACAACAGGCGCTCCAAATGAAGACCCGTCGATAAATGAATATGCTCCTTGACCTGAAAGGTTCGTCCGATAATCATCGTTTCACGCAACTGTCTTAGACCATCCGGAAGATCTTGCTGCACTTTCACAGCCGGAATGGCGGCAATATGAAAGTCCCCCACCCATTCGTTCGAAACCAGTTCATACAATCCCATGCAAAAGAGGGAAAGCAAATCCTGATCCCCTTCGCCTGTGGCATCATCCTTCTCATCCGTCAGACCGTCCAATAGCTGAGGATCGGCAAGGACAAGCCACTCCTTCTCCTTCAGCGGAACCAATACAATCTCTCCGCCAAAATAGCTGCGAAGCAGCCTTTGCAGCGATTTAAAGGTGGTGTTTGCCGGATGCTCACTTTCATTAGCAAGCAGAAAAGGAATCATTTCATCGAACATAGCCACTTTTTCGGAAAATTCCTCTGGCAGCCCAACTTGATATTCCCCTGCGTCTACACATGCGTTCAGCCATACGCCCATCAATTGGGCATTCCGCTCTTCTTCTGCTTTGACATCGTTCCGTGGACCTTTAACAGAGGAGGCACTATCCGCTATACTGGACAACAGCAGTCCAATCAGCTTCACTTCGGACTCCGTCACCATTGCAGCCGGTGCTGTAATCACTACAGGCAATTCATTATGAGCAGGGATTTTAAACCATACTTCACCCTGACCCGAATAATACACAGCTCCTGCATCAATCAGTTCTTTATTACGATTCTTCATTCGCGATACGCTATGAGACTTTCCGTCTGATGCCTGTTCTTGAAGGCTGGACTGCTTCAAAGATTCCATCATCATTCTGGTCTCTTGTTCATTCAACGATTTGAGCGCCATAGGAATCCCTAACGCGCTCTTCAAGTTCAGAAGTATTTGCTCCATCTCCGCCATTGATGACTCCACCACTTTGTCATTTTCTTATTATTTTAACATATCTACCGCAGACAACTGAAATGCAACAAAAAAGCCGTCAACATTGTTGACGACTTCTGTGATGAGCCATGAAGGACTCGAACCTTCGACACCCTGATTAAAAGTCAGGTGCTCTACCAACTGAGCTAATGGCTCTTAAAACTGGTGGAGGATGATGGATTCGAACCACCGAACCCGTACGGGAGCAGATTTACAGTCTGATGCGTTTGGCCACTTCGCTAATCCTCCAGGATTAAAGGTGGCTCGGGACGGAATCGAACCGCCGACACGAGGATTTTCAGTCCTCTGCTCTACCGACTGAGCTACCGAGCCATATTAAGTTTTTACAAAAAAACAGTGTGAAGCGATTTAACTTCGCACATGAATCCAACCATTGAATATAATAAATGGCGGAACTGACGGGATTCGAACCCGCGATCTCCTGCGTGACAGGCAGGCATGTTAGGCCTCTACACCACAGTTCCGCATTTAAAATAACTGGTGCCGGCGAGAGGACTTGAACCCCCAACCTACTGATTACAAGTCAGTTGCTCTACCAGTTGAGCTACACCGGCGTATTCAATTCTAAAAATCAATGGTGGAGGCTGAGGGGTTCGAACCCCCGACCCTCTGCTTGTAAGGCAGATGCTCTCCCAGCTGAGCTAAGCCTCCAGGTATGTATGGTAGCGGCGGAGGGGATCGAACCCCCGACCTCACGGGTATGAACCGTACGCTCTAGCCAGCTGAGCTACACCGCCATATCAATACAGGATACATTCAGGTTATATTAATGGCGGAGAGAGAGGGATTCGAACCCTCGCACCACTTACGCAGTCTAACCCCTTAGCAGAGGGTCCCCTTATAGCCACTTGGGTATCTCTCCATCATAACCTTATTGTAAGTTACAGAGATTGACTCCCTGAAAACTAGATACGAAACATCATTTGCGAATATTGCATATGCTTACGAAGTAGCTTCACTTCGTGAAACTTTTAGGATAAGCCCTCGACCGATTAGTATTGGTCAGCTCCATGCATTGCTGCACTTCCACCTCCAACCTATCTACCTCGTCGTCTTCAAGGGGTCTTACTAGTTGGGAAATCTCATCTTGAGGGGGGCTTCACGCTTAGATGCTTTCAGCGCTTATCCCTTCCGTACGTAGCTACCCAGCCATGCTCCTGGCGGAACAACTGGTGCACCAGCGGTACGTCCATCCCGGTCCTCTCGTACTAAGGACAGCTCCTCTCAAATTTCCTACGCCCACGACAGATAGGGACCGAACTGTCTCACGACGTTCTGAACCCAGCTCGCGTACCGCTTTAATGGGCGAACAGCCCAACCCTTGGGACCTACTTCAGCCCCAGGATGCGATGAGCCGACATCGAGGTGCCAAACCTCCCCGTCGATGTGGACTCTTGGGGGAGATAAGCCTGTTATCCCCAGGGTAGCTTTTATCCGTTGAGCGATGGCCCTTCCATGCGGTACCACCGGATCACTAAGCCCGACTTTCGTCCCTGCTCGACTTGTAGGTCTCGCAGTCAAGCTCCCTTATGCCTTTGCACTCTTCGAATGATTTCCAACCATTCTGAGGGAACCTTGGGGCGCCTCCGTTACTCTTTAGGAGGCGACCGCCCCAGTCAAACTGCCCACCAGACACTGTCCCCGCACCGGTTTACGGTACTAGGTTAGAACCTAGATACGATCAGGGTGGTATCCCAACGGCGCCTCCACAGAAGCTTGCGCTCCCGTTTCCTAGGCTCCCACCTATCCTGTACAGATCGTACCCAAATCCAATATCAAGCTGCAGTAAAGCTCCATGGGGTCTTTCCGTCTTGTCGCGGGTAACCTGCATCTTCACAGGTATTAAAATTTCACCGGATCTCTCGTTGAGACAGCGCCCAAATCGTTACGCCATTCGTGCGGGTCAGAATTTACCTGACAAGGAATTTCGCTACCTTAGGACCGTTATAGTTACGGCCGCCGTTTACTGGGGCTTCGGTTCACAGCTTCGGATTACTCCTAACCACTCCCCTTAACCTTCCAGCACCGGGCAGGCGTCAGCCCGTATACTTCGCCTTACGGCTTCGCACAGACCTGTGTTTTTGTTAAACAGTCGCTTGGGCCTTTTCACTGCGGCCCCCTCGTGCTATTCACACTACCGGGGCACCCCTTCTCCCGAAGTTACGGGGTCATTTTGCCGAGTTCCTTAACGAGAGTTCTTCCGCGCGCCTTAGAATTCTCTTCTCGCCTACCTGTGTCGGTTTGCGGTACGGGCACCTTCACCTGACTAGAGGCTTTTCTTGGCAGTGTGAGATCATGACCTTCGCTACTATAATTTTCACTCCCCATCACAGCCCAGCCTTAACGATGTGCGGATTTGCCTACACATCAGCCTCACTGCTTGGACGGACATCCATCAGTCCGCGTCACTACCCTCCTGCGTCACCCCATCGTTCATAACGGTTTACGGTGGTACAGGAATTTCAACCTGTTGTCCTTCGATTACGCCTTTCGGCCTCACCTTAGGTCCCGACTTACCCTGAGCGGACGAACCTTCCTCAGGAAACCTTGGGCTTTCGGCGGATCAGATTCTCACTGATCTTTTCGTTACTCATACCGGCATTCTCACTTGTATGCTGTCCAGCGCTCCTTACGGTACACCTTCAACCTACATACAACGCTCCCCTACCCCTGA